>NZ_JBWKFM010000005.1:159266-175734 GCF_056434285.1 Streptomyces sp. NPDC044063 | reverse complement strand
CCCACCATACCCCTTTCCCGCTCCCCCTTGGGGTGGGCCCCGCCTCCCCCCCCACATTGGGGGGCGGTCCCCGCTTCCTCGGAGCGCGCCGCCCCCCCCCCCCCCCCCCGGACCCCTCCGCGAATCCGCGCGGGATCCCCGGCACGGGAGGCGGCGGGACGACGCAGCGCCCCGAACGCTCCGCCGCATGTTCTGCCGCCTCAGCAGCGATCACCCTGGAGGTCGCCCCCGTGCAGACCCGGACCCCGACCCTGCCCCAGGCCCAGGCCCGTCCGGCACCGATCGTGCCGCAGCAGGCCGAGCCCCCCGCGTCCGAGACCCTGGCCCTCGCCGAGGAGCCGGCCCCGGATCCGGCGCCCGGATTCGCCCAGGAGCCCGACCCCGCCCCGGCCCCCGACCGGGCGGTCCGGACCGACACCGGCGGGCCCTCCTCCGACCTGTTCCGCCAGTACCTCCGGGAGATCGGCCGCATCCCGCTGCTGTCCGCGGCGGAGGAGGTGGAGCTGGCCCGCCGGGTGGAGGCGGGGCTGTTCGCCGAGGAGAAGCTGGGCAGCACCCCCGACCTCGACACCCAGCTCGCCCTCGACCTGGACCGGCTGGTGGTGCTCGGCCGGATGGCCAAGCGCCGGCTGATCGAGGCCAACCTGCGGCTGGTCGTCTCCGTCGCCAAGCGCTACATCGGCCGCGGCCTGACCATGCTCGACCTGGTGCAGGAGGGCAATCTCGGCCTCATCAGGGCGGTCGAGAAGTTCGACTACGCCCGCGGCTACAAGTTCTCGACGTACGCGACCTGGTGGATCCGGCAGGCGATGTCGCGGGCGCTGGCCGACCAGGCCCGCACCATCCGCGTCCCCGTGCACGTCGTGGAGCTGATCAACCGCGTGGTGCGGGTGCAGCGCCGGATGCTCCAGGAGCGCGGCTACGAGCCGACGCCCGAGGAGGTGGCGGCCCAGCTCGACCTCTCGGAGGAACGGGTCAGCGAGGTGCTGCGGCTGGCCCAGGAGCCGGTGTCGCTGCACGCCCCGGTGGGCGAGGAGGACGACGTAGCCCTCGGCGACCTCATCGAGGACGGGGACGCCGCCTCGCCGGTGGAGTCGGCCGCCTTCCTGCTGCTGCGCGAGCATTTGGAGGCCGTGCTCTCCACGCTGGGCGAGCGCGAGCGCAAGGTCGTCCAGCTGCGCTACGGCCTGGCCGACGGCCGGCCGCGCACGCTGGAGGAGATCGGGCGGATCTTCGGCGTCACCCGTGAGCGCATCCGCCAGATCGAGTCGAAGACCCTCAACAAGCTGCGCGACCACGCCTTCGCCGACCAGTTGCGCGGCTATCTGGACTGAGCCCGCGCACAGGAGCGCGCAGGGGGCTCAGACCGCGTCGAACGCCCCCGGATGGGTCTGCTCGCGCACGGTCGCGTACTGCTGCCGCACCGCCTGCCCGACCGACAGGTCGTCCATCGTCGGATCGAAGGCCTGGCCGGCCGGCGTGGGCCACAGCGGGGGCTGCTGCGGGGACAGCACGCCCTGCTGCACGCCCAGCGACCAGGCGGCCTGCCGGGCCGCGCCGAGCGCCGCGTAGTCGGCCGGCAGCGGTACGACCACCTGCGCGCCGAACAGCGACGGGGCGATCGCCTGCACGGCCGGCAGCTCCGCCGCCGGGCCCAGCAGGAAGACCCGGCGCACCTCGACGCCGCGCCCGCGCAGCACGTCCAGCGCGTCCGTGAGCCCGCACAGCATGCCCTCGAAGGCCGCCCGGGCCAGGTGCTCCCGCTTCATGCTCTCGCGGCGCAGGCCGGCCAGCGTGCCGGCGGTGTGCGGCAGGTGCGGGGTCCGCTCGCCCTCCAGGTAGGGCAGCAGCACCATCCCGTACGAGCCGGGCGAGGAGAGCAGGGCGAGATCGGAGAGGCCGGGCAGGTCCGTGCCGAGCAGCTCGGCGGTGCCGCGCAGGACGCGCACCGCGTTGAGGGTGTGGACGACGGGCAGGTGCATGCCGGTGGCGTCGGCGAAGGAGGTGATGGTGCCGGTGGAGTCCGCCAGCGCCGAGTGGTGCACGGCGAAGACCGAGCCGGAGGCGCCCAGCGAGATCACCGCGTCGCCCGGGCCCACGCCCAGGCCGAAGGCCGCGGCCATCGTCTCGCCGGTGCCGGCCGAGATCAGCAGCCCCTCGGGGGTGTGCCCGGCCGGCTCGGCGGGCGCCAGGACGTCCGGCAGGGACGCCTGGCGGCCCAGCGCCAGCTCCACCAGGTCCGGCCGCCAGTCGCCGGTCGCGGCGGACCAGAAGCCCGTGCCGGAGGCGTCACCGCGGTCGGTGGTGCGGCGCAGCGGGCGGCCCAGCAGCTGCCAGACCAGCCAGTCGTGCGGCTGCAGGACGGCGGCGACGCGGGCGGCGGACTCGGGTTCGTTGCGGGCCAGCCAGCGCAGCTTGGCGATGGCCTGGGCGGCCTGCGGGACCGAGCCGACGGCCTCGGCCCAGGCGGCCCGGCCGCCGAGGGCGTCGGTGAGGTCGGTGGCGGACGACTGGACGCGCCGGTCGTTGCCGAGCAGGGCGGGGCGGACGAGGACGCCGCCGGCGTCGAGGGTGAGCAGGCCGTGCTGCTGGGCGGAGACGCCGATGGCCTGGACGCCCTCCAGCAGGCCGCCCGTGGCGGCGTCGCCCAGGGACATCAGCCAGGCCTGGGGATCTCCCTCGGGGAGGGTGGTGGGATGGGGCGCGTAGCCCTGCCGCAGCACGGTGCCCGTGTCCGCGTCACAGACGACGATGCGCGTGCACTCCGAAGAACTGTCCAACCCGGCGACTATGCCCATGCCGAGATGATGCCAAACCCCGGGCGTTCCCCGGGCATCCGGTGGTCCTTCCGGGTGTGCTTCCGGGTGTGCCGGTCAGGTGTTGCTGGTGCCCCAGTCGTCCTCGTCGCCGGCGCGCTGCTCGCGCAGCGAGCGGATGCGGTTCGCCACGGAGCCGGGCAGCCGGTCCCCGACCCGGTCGGTGGCCTTGGTCACAAGGGCCCGGCCGTTCACCGCGGCGGTCTCCACGGTGTTGCGCACCGCGGGGTTCTGCGCGACCCGCCGCGCCCCTTTGCGCAGCTCCTCGTACCGCTCGCGCCCGGCCCGCGCGCCGAGCACGTAGCCGACAGCCGCGCCGGTCATGAACGTCAGCCGGTAGCGCATCGCGCCCCTTCCTTCCGCTTCGGTCGGATCCGCTGTGCCCGCCGCCTACCCGGCCGGGCCGATGGTCACTCCCCGGCCCCGGGGGTACCGATTGGCGGAGCACCCCCCTGCTTGCGCTAATCTATGTCTCGCAGCGAGCGCCCGCCGCCCGGGAGACCGGTTCGGAGGTGCATTCGAGGCACACGCGACATTCCCCTGTAGCTCAATTGGCAGAGCAGCCGACTGTTAATCGGCAGGTTACTGGTTCGAGTCCAGTCGGGGGAGCGCGGTCCCCTGTAGCTCAATTGGCAGAGCAGCCGACTGTTAATCGGCAGGTTACTGGTTCGAGTCCAGTCGGGGGAGCAGTGAGAAGAGGACCCTCCGGGGTCCTTTTTTCATTCCGGAGGGAACCGGACCGCCGTGATCGAAGTCCTCATGGTCAGACCGATCACACGATACGGCCCCTCCGGGGCAGCAGATCGTATGAGCGGCTATGCTGCGGCAGACGGCGCGCACAGATGTGCGCGACGCGCCGTGAACGGGGCGGTAGCTCAGCCGGTTAGAGCAGCGGACTCATAATCCGTCGGCCGTGGGTTCGAGTCCCACCCGCCCCACACGCGCGGCTCAGGTGCAGAAACGATGTGACCTGCGTCATCGACGCCCCGCCCGGGATCTCCCGGGCGGGGCGTCGGCCGTTTGCGGGCTTCTCGCGGCCCGGTCGCGCCCTGCCCGTGGTCTGCCGACGGCCCGTCCATGGCCCGTCCATGGCCTATCCGTGGCTTGATCCGCGCCCGTCGGGTTCCGGTCAGGCCCCGTTGTTTTCCGGCCAAGTGGCGGGAAAACGCCGGTCGTTGGCCGGTTACGGGAACAGCCTTTTGAATTACTCTGTGATCATGATCCGTGCAGAGCTTCCCCCGACCGCCGCCCGCGCGACCTCCTTCGGCGCGTCACCGGTGCGCGAGATCCTGGCCCTCACCGCGCGCCCCGAGGTGATCTCCTTCGCGGGAGGCCTCCCGGCCCCGGAGCTCTTCGACGTCGCGGGCATGCGCGCGGCCTACGACCGCGTGTTCGCCGAGACCGCCCGGCAGGCCCTCCAGTACTCGACCACCGAGGGCGACCCGGACCTGCGCGCGGCCGTCGCCGAGCGGATCGCGGCGCGCGGCCTGCCCACGGCCCCCGGCGACCTGCTGGTGACCACCGGCTCGCAGCAGGCGCTCACGCTCGTCGCCACCGCCCTCCTGGAGCCCGGCGACGTCGTCCTGGTCGAGGACCCGGGCTACCTGGCGGCCCTGCAGTGCTTCTCCTTCGCCGGCGCCCGCGTCGTGCCCGTGCCGACCGACGACGACGGCATCCTCCCCGAGGCCCTGGAGGAGATCGTCGCGCGGGAGAACCCGAAGCTGCTCTACCTGGTGCCCACCTTCCAGAACCCCACCGGCCGCACCCTGCCGGCCGAGCGCCGCCGGGCGGTCGCCGAGGTCGCCGAGCGACGGGGCTTCTGGATCGTCGAGGACGACCCCTACGGCGAGCTGCGCTACGACGGCGAGCCCCAGCCCTGGATCGCCTCGCTGCCCGCCGCGGCCGACCGCACCGTGCTGCTCGGCTCCTTCTCCAAGATCATGGCCCCCGGCCTGCGCCTGGGCTACCTGCGCGCCCCCGCCGGGCTGCTGCGCGCCTGCGTGATCGCCAAGCAGGCGGCCGACCTCCACACCTCGACCATCGACCAGGCCGCCGCCGCCCGCTACCTCCGCGACGCCGACCTCGACGCCCACGTCGCGCGCATCCGCACCGCCTACCGCGAGCGCCGCGACGCCCTGCTCGCCGGCCTGCCGGACGCGCTGCCCGCCGGCAGCTCCTGGAACCGTCCGGACGGCGGCATGTTCGTCTGGGTCCGGCTCCCCGAGGGCCACGACGCCACCTCCCTACTGCGCATCGCCGTCGAGCACGACGTGGCCTACGTCCCCGGCGCCCCCTTCTTCGCGGGCGAGCCGGACCGGGCCGCGCTGCGGATGTCCTTCACCACCCACGCGCCCGACGAGATAGCGGAGGGCCTGCGCCGCCTCGCGACCGCGCTGACCGCGGGCGCCCCCGTCGGCGCGTAGGGGCTGTCCGGAACGACAGCGGAAGGCCGGAGGGGGCGTACACACGTACGCCCCCTCCGGCCTTCTCCGGCACCGGTCAGCAGCCCTCCGGCGCGTAGCGCCGCCGCTCCCAGGGGTAGTGCGGCAGGCTCAGCACCCGGCGCGGCAGCTCCGCGAGCTCCGGTCCGGAAGTGTCCGGCTCCGCCCGGCCCGCCGCGAGGTCCTCCAGCGCCCGGCGGGCCTCGGTGCGTCCGGAAGCCCGCACCCGGGCCCGTACCGCCAGCGGGGCGCGCCCGTGTGTGACGGTGTAGGCGAACGCGGCGTACTCCTCGTCCCCGGCCCCCGCCAGCCGGTCGGCGAGCCGTCCGGCGAGGGCGCGCAGGGCCTCGGGCGTCCTGGCGGAGATCTCGAAGCCGTCGGCCCGGCCGCCGGCCGCCGGCTCCCGGCGCGGGGCGGCGCCCAGCACGACGTGGGCGTTGGTGCCGCTCATGCCGAACGAGCTGACCCCGGCGTGGGCCCCGGCCTCCGCGGGCCAGGGGGTGAGCTCCGTGGGCACCGCGAAGGCCGTGCCGTCCAGATCGATCCGCGGGTTCAGGGACCGGAAGTGCGGCACCGGCGGGATCGCCCGCTCGCGCAGGCACAGCACCGCCTTCACCAGGCCCAGCACCCCGGCCGCCGCCTCCGCGTGGCCCATGTTCGCCTTCACCGAGCCGAGGTGCAGTGGCGTCCCGGGCCCCGGCCGGCCGAGCGCCTCCGCCAGGGCCTCGACCTCGATCGGGTCGCCCAGCGACGTCCCCGTGCCGTGCGCCTCGACGTAGCCGATGTCGCCGGGCCCGAGCCCCGCGTCCGCGAGGGCCGCCTCCACGAGACGGACCTGCGCCAGCACGTTGGGCGCGGTGAAGCCGGACGAGCGGCCGTCGTGGTTGACCGCCGAGCCGTGCAGCACCGCGTGCACCCGGTCCCCGTCCCGCTCGGCGTCCGCGAGCCGCTTGAGGACGACGACACCGCACCCCTCGGAGCGGGTGAAGCCCGCGGCGCGGGCGTCGAAGGGCCGGCACACCCCGTCGGGGGCGAGGGCCCCGGTCCGCTCGATCAGGGCGGTCGAGCGCGGGGTGAGGACGAGGTTGACGCCGCCGGCGATCGCGAGGTCGCACTCCCCGTTCCGCAGCGCCTGGCGGGCCTGGTGCACGGCCACCAGCGACGAGGAGCAGGCCGTGTCGACGGCGGCGACCGGCCCGGTCAGACCCAGGGTGTGGGCGACGCGGCCGGCCGCGAAGCAGTGGCCGTTGCCCGTCGTCGTGTACGCGTCGGGCTCGCCGGCCGGCCAGTCCCGGTAGTCCTGCGCGGTGATGCCGGTGAAGAGCCCCGTCGTGCCCGCTGCCGCCACCGGCGCGGGGATCGCGGCGTCCTCCAGCGCCTCCCAGACCACTTCGAGCAGCAGCCGGTGCTGCGGGTCGAGGGCGCGGCCCTCCCGCGGGCCGATGCCGAAGAACGGGCCGTCCAGCCCCAGGACGTCGTCGAGGAACCCGCCCCGGTGCGGCACCGCGTCCCA
Organism: Streptomyces sp. NPDC044063; assembly: GCF_056434285.1. Lineage (NCBI taxonomy): Bacteria > Bacillati > Actinomycetota > Actinomycetes > Kitasatosporales > Streptomycetaceae > Streptomyces > Streptomyces sp. NPDC044063. The sequence goes on along the minus strand of NZ_JBWKFM010000005.1, from coordinate 168,964 downwards.
GGCCTCCCGGCCGAAAGGGGCGGTACGGGAGTCGGGGAGCGGCCGTACGAGGTCGGCGCCGGACGCCAGCGCGGACCAGTAGCCGTCGAGGTCGTCGATGGCGCCGCCCGCCGCGCCGCCCGGCACCCGCAGTCCGATGCCGACGACGGCGACCGGCCGGGGGTCCTTGAGGGCGGCCAGCTCGGCGCGGAGACTCCGGATGGTCTCCATGGCGCGGGTGATGGCGGTGGGGGCGGGACGCGGCTCCCCCGCGCTACGGGCCTCCGACGTGCCGCCGCTGTCGCTCCTCATGTCGTTCGCTGTCATGCCCCTCGTTCCCGTGTCCTTCGTTCCGGTGTCCTTCGTTCCGGCGCCGCCCGCCGCGTCACCCCGCCGCCACCCGTTCGCACAGCGCCCCCGCCAGCAGCCGTACCGTCCCGTACGTCCACAGCAGGGTCGGCGACAGGCGCAGCCCGAAGGCCGCCTCCAGGCGGTTGCGGAGCTCCAGGCTCATCAGGGAGTCCAGGCCCAGCGTCTTCAGCGGGGTGTCGCGGTCGAGGCCGGCCGGGTCCGTGCGCAGGACCCGCCCGGCCAGCTCCCGTACGCGCTCCTCGGCCAGGGCCGCCCGGGCGGCCGGCGGTGCGGTGCGCAGCCGCTCGGCGAAGTCCCCGGCGGCCCCCGCCGCTTCGCCGCCGGCGCTCCCGAGCAGCAGGTTCCAGCTGGCGCGGTCCGCCGTGGCCGGGTACGTCTCGGCCCACCGGCGGGGGTCCAGGGCCAGGCAGCCCACCACGGTCTCCTCGCCGGTCAGGAGGGCGTCCAGGGCGCGCCACGCGTCGTCCGCCGCGATGCCGGGCATGCCCCGGTCCGCGAGCCGGTCCCCGCGCCCCGCCTGCCGGGCCGCGAGGCCGAGGCCCTCGAAGGGGCCCCACTGCACGCTGAGCGCGGGCCGGCCGCGGTGCCGGCGGGCCAGGGCCAGCGCGTCGAGCGAGGCGTTGGCCGCCGCGTAGGCCGCCTGGCCCACGGTGCCGACCAGGGCGGCGGCCGAGGAGAAGAGGACGAAGAAGTCCAGCGGGTCGGCGTCGGTCAGCCGGTCCAGGTGGGCGGCGCCCTCGGTCTTCGGCGCCAGCACCCGGTCCAGCTGGTCCGCCGTCAGCCCGCGCACCACGGCGTCGTCGAGCAGGCCCGCCGCGTGCACCACGCCCCGCAGCGGCGGCAGCCGGTCGCGCAGCCCGGCGAGGGCCGCCTCCAGCGCGGCCGGGTCGGCGACGTCGGCCCGCAGGACCTCGACGCGCGTGCCGCCCGCCCGCAGCGCCGCGACGCGTTCCGCCGCCGCGGCCGAGGGCGCGGACCTGCCGAGCAGGGCCAGGGCGCCCGCGCCGCGGCCCGCCAGGTGCTCGGCGAGCGCGAGCCCGAGGTCGCCCAGGCCGCCGGTGACGAGGTACGTCCCGTCGGCGCGGAACCGGCCGTCCGGCAGTGGCTCCGCCACCACCCGGTCGACCGTGCCGGGGTCCTGGAGCACGAACTTGCCGATGTGCTCGCCGCGCGCCATGGCACGCAGCGCCCCGGGCGCCTCCGCGAAGGCGTACGGGAGCACGGGCAGGGCCGTCAGGCGGTCGGCCGCCACGTGCTCCCACACCGTGCGCAGGAGGGCGGCGAAGCGGCCCGGGCGGCGCGTCATCAGGCCGGCCAGGTCGACCGCCGCGAAGGAGACGCCCTTGCGGAAGGGGGCCAGCCCGAGCGTGCCGTCGCCGTGGATGTCCTTCTTGCCGACCTCCACGAACCGGCCGTCCTCCGCCAGCGCCTCCAGGCCGTGCCCGATCGCGGCCCCGGTGAGGGAGTTGAGCACGACGTCCACGCCGCGCCCGCCCGTCGCCTCGCGCACGCCGGTGGTCCAGGCGGCGGCGTCGCGGGAGTCGAGGACGTGCCGGACGCCCAGGCCGCGCAGGTGGGCGCGCTTGGCGGCGCTGCCCGCCGTGGCGACGACCTCGGCGCCGAGCAGCCGGGCCACCTGGAGGGCGGCCAGCCCGAGACCTCCGGCGGCGGAGTGGATCAGCACCGTCTCGCCGGGCGCCAGCCGCGCCACGTCGTGGAGCGCGTACCAGGCCGTGGCCATGACCAGCGGCAGCGCCGCGGCGTCACGGTCCGTCATCCCCTCCGGCACCGGCCGGGCGTGCTCGGCCCGTACGGTCACGTGCGAGGCGGCCGCGCCGAAGACGCAGGCGACGACGCGGTCCCCGACGCGGAAACCGGGGGTGTCCGGGCCGACGGCGACCACCCGGCCCGCGCAGTCCCCGCCGAGCAGGTCCCCGCCCACCGGGTCCGGGTAGGTGCCCGCCGCCTTCATGACGTCGATGAAGTTCAGCGAGGTGGCGGTGGTCTCCACCTCGATCTCGCCCGGGCCGGGGGCCCGGCGGGCCAGCGGCAGGAAGCCCAGCGCGTCCCAGAAGCCCGGCCGCCGCCCGGGGCGCAGCCGGAACGGCTGGCGGGGCGTGTGCGCCGGGGGGACGGGCTCGTCGTCGCGCGCGGCGGCCGGGCCCTGTTCGAGCCGTCCGGCCAGCCGTCGGCCGGGGCGCAGCAGCACCTGGTCGTCGCCGTGCGCGGCGCGCAGCTCGGCGGCGACGGCCGCCGCCCGGCCGGGCTCCTCCACCGTGTCCACCAGCACCGCGGACAGCTCCGGGTGCTCGTTCTGCAGGACGCGGGTGAAGCCCCAGTACAGCGCGGCGCCGGGGTCGGGGGCCTCGTCGGGCGCGGCCTGCCGGGCGCCGGTGGTCACCACGGCCAGCCGTGGCGTCACCGGCCGCGCGAGGCAGGCCCGGACGAGCGCGGTGAGCGCGAGGAGGCCCGCGCGGCGCGCCCCCGGCCCGTCGGCCGCCGGGGCGGCGAAGACGACGCCGCCCACCTCACCGGCGGCCCGCAGCCGCTCCTCCCAGGCGGTCTCGTCCAGGGCGTCGTCGCCCGGGAGCACCGCGGTGTCCGCCGGGATGCCGTCGGCGAGTTCCGCGACCGTGGCCGCGGACGCCCCGGGACCGCAGACCAGCCAGCGGCACCCGGCGTCGCCCCCCGCCTCACCGGCCGGCGTCTCGTGGAAGGCCAGCCGGTACACCCGCCCGGACAGGGCCTCGTCGGCGGCGTCCGGGGCGAGGGGGGTGAGGGCCAGGCCCTCGACGTACGCCACGGGGGCGCGCCCGTCGTCGTACAGCCACAGGTCGAACAGCTCCGTGTCGCCGTCCGCGCGGCGCGCGGCGTGCACCCACAGACCGGTGGTCGCCGGCGCCCCGGCGGCGGGCAGGACCACGCGGCGGGCGGCGGAGGGCACCACGGTGCCCTCCCGCCCGCACAGGGCGAGGGCGGTCTGGAGGGCGCCGTCCCACAGCACCGGGTGCAGCAGGTGGCGGTGGCGCCCGGCGGGGCCCCGTCCGGGCAGCTCGACCCGGGCCAGCGCCTGCCCGCCGGCCACCCGCAGCCCCCGGACGGTCCGGAACGCCGGGCCGTACGCCAGCCCGCGCGCGGCCCGGGCCGCGTAGAAGTCCTCGTCCGGCAGCGGGTCCGCGGCCTCCAAGTGGTCCGGGAAGCGGGCCTCGTACGGCTCGGCGCCGTAGGACGCGCGGGCCGTCATGTGCCGGGTCCAGTCCGTCGCCCCGGCGGGCAGCGACAGCAGGGCGAAGCCGCCGCCCTCGGCGGCGTCCTCGCGCCACAGCCCGCCCAGGCGCAGCGGTTCGGCGGTGAGGGTGACGGCGGAGGTGAAGCGCAGGTCGTGCAGGGCGCGCGGGGCCGCTCCGGTGCGGGAGGCCACGGCGGCCGCGCACAGTTCGACGGAGGCCGCGGCCGGCAGGACCACGGCGTCCCGCACCCGGTGGTCGGCGAGCCACGGCTCGTCGTCCACGGCGAGGTCTGTGGTGCCGTGCCAGACGCCGGTCCCGGTGGGCAGCGGGGCGAGGGTGAGGGCGAGGCCCCCGGAGCCCTCCCGGCCGGCGCGGCGCGCGGGGGCCACCCGGTACCGGCCGCGCTGCCAGGGGTAGGCCGGCACCGGCACGTCCGGGGTGCGGGGCGGGGGCCCGAAGGGGGTGAGCCCGGCGACGTAGCCGCGGGCGAGGGCGGCGGCCAGGTCCTCGGGCCGGCCCTGGCCGCGGCGCAGGGTGCCCAGGACGGCCGGCGGCTCGGCGCGCAGGGCGGCGAGCTGTTCGACGGCCGGGACGAGCACCGGGTGCGGGCTGATCTCCACGAGGTGGGTGACGCCCCGGTCCAGCAGCTCCCCGACGGCCTCGGCGAAGAGCACCGGGCGGCACAGGTTCTCCACCCAGTACGCGGCGTCCAGCGCGGTGCCGTCCTCCTCGGCCACCCGCACGGTCGACATCAGCGGCGTCGTGCCCTCGCGGGGCCGGACCGGCGCCAGGAGGGCGAGCAGATCGTCGGTCAGGGAGGCCATCCGGGGGCTGTGCGAGGCGTAGTCCACGTCGACCAGGCGGCAGAAGACGCCGTCGGCCTCCAGCAGTTCGCGCAGCAGGAGGACGGAGTCGGCGTCGCCGGACAGCACGCAGGAGGTGGGGCCGTTGTGCACGGCGAGCACCACGGCGTCCTCGAAGCCGGCCAGGGCCCGCCGGGCGGCGTCCACGTCCAGCTCGACGGCGAGCATCAGGCCCTCGCCCGACGCCGCCCGGTGGAGGGCCGCGCTGCGCCGGGCCACGATCAGGGCCGCGTCCTCGTGGGACAGGGCCCCGGCCACGGTGGCGGCGGCGATCTCGCCCTGGCTGTGGCCCACCACGACGTCCGGGACGACGCCCGCGCGGCGCCAGGTCTCGGCCAGGGCGACCGACACGGCCCACAGCACCGGCTGCACCATGTCGGCGCGCCGCGTCCACGCGTCGCCGTGACGGCCCGTCAGTACGTCGGTCAGGTCCCAGTCGACGTGCGGGGCGAGGGCGGCGGCGCAGCGGTCGGCGGCCTCGGCGAACACCGGGTCGGCGGCGTGGAGCTCCCGGCCCATCCCGGCCCACTGCGAGCCCTGGCCGGGGAAGACGAAGGCCGTGCGGCCCCGCTCCCGGGCCCGGCCCAGGACCGGCCCGTCCGCCGGGCCGGCCGCGTCCACCGGGCCCGTACCGTCCTCGCGGCCCGGGGCGCCGGCGGCGTCCGCCACCCGCTCCAGGGCGGCGCCCAACGACGCGGTGCCGGTGCCCACGACGCCCGCGCGGAACGGGAAGTGGTCGCGCCGGTGGCCCAGCGCGGCGGCCAGCTCGCGGGGCGCGGCGTCCCCGCGCTCCAGCGCGTCCCGCACGTCCCGGGCACGCCGCGCCAGCGCCTCGGGGGTGTGCGCGGACAGCGGCAGCAGGAAGGGGCCGGTGGGGTCCAGGGAGTCGTCGTGGTCCGGGGCGCCGGCCTCGTCCGGGGCCGACATGACGATCGCGTGGGCGTTGGTGCCGCCCCAGCCGAAGGAGTTGACGCCGATGTAGACCGGCCCGTCCGCGGCGCCGGGCAGCGGCAGCGGCTCGCGCGCGACCTCCAGCCCCAGCTCGGCGAACGGGATCTCCGGGTTGAGCTCGTCGGCGTGGAGGCTCGGCGGCACGACGCGGTGCCGGAGCGCCAGCACCGCCTTGAACAGTCCCGCCATGCCCGCGGCGGGCTCCAGGTGGCCGATGTTCGTCTTCACCGAGCCGATGGGCAGCGGGCGCCCGGCCCGCTCCGGGGCCCGCCCGAGCACCGCGCCCAGCGCCCGCGCCTCGACGGGGTCGCCCCGCCGGGTGCCGGTGCCGTGCGCCTCGACGTACGCGACCCGGTCGAGCGGTACGCCCGAGCCGTCGTAGACCCGCCGCAGCAGGTCGATCTGCCCCTCGGGGCTGGGCGTCACCAGGCTGTCGCCGCCCCCGTCGTTGTTGGCGGCGGTCCGCACCACGACGGCGTGCACCCGGTCGCCGTCGCGCCGGGCCCGGGCGAGCGTCTTGAGGTAGACGGCCGCCATGCCCTCGCCGCGCACGAACCCGTCGGCCCCCGCGCCGAACGCCGCGCACCGGCCGCTCGGCGACAGCCCGCCGAAGTGGGTGAGCCCGACGGTCACCTCGGGCGTCAGCATCAGGTTGGACCCGCCGACGAGCGCCGCGTCGACGTCGCCCGTGACGAGGGCCTGGCAGGCCAGGTGCAGCGCCACCAGCGACGAGGAGCAGCTGCTCTCCACCATCAGGCTGGGGCCCGTCAGGCCGAGGACGTAGGACAGCCGGGCCGCCACGATGTCGAGGGAGTTGCCCACGATGCTGTGCGGCCCGGCGGGCGCGCCCCGGTCCTTGCGCAGCAGTTCGTGGTCGTGCCACAGGCCGCCCAGGTAGACGCCGGTGCGCGTGCCGCGCAGGGCGGCCGTCCGCTGCCCGGCGTCCTCCAGCGCCAGCCAGCCCGTCTCGAGCATCAGCCGCTGCTGGGGGTCGATGACCTCCGCCTCGCGCGGCGAGATGCCGAAGAAGGCGGCGTCGAAGGCGTCGACGTCCTGGAGGAAGCCGCCGAACGCCGGGATCTCCCGCTCCGGGTCGGTGACGGCGGCGCTGTCCCAGCGGTCCGCCGGGACCGGGCCGACGGCGTCGCCGCGCTCCGACAGCAGCCGCCAGAAGCCCTCCACGTCGGGCGCGCCCGGGAAGCGCCCGGCCATGCCGACGATCGCGACGAGCTGCTCCGGGTCGTGGTTCACGCGTGCCTCGTTCGGTTCTCGGTGGTGTCGGTGGTGTCGGTGGTTGCGGCGGTGACGGACCCGGTCCAGGCGCGCACCCGGTCGGCCAGGCCCCGGTGGTGCCGCACCCAGCGGAAGTGGTCGAGCGGCCGTCCGCCGGCGTCCGCCGACGTGTGCCGCAGCCGGGTGACGGGCGCGGCCGCCAGCTTCCCGGTCAGGTGGCCGACGCAGGGCGGCGGCGTGAGCCGGTCGCCCTCCACGTCCACCGCGAGCACCGGTACGGCCAGCTCGCGCAGCGCCCGCTCGTAGTCCACGTCCGAGCCCCTGACCCGGTACGTCCCGTGGAGCGCCTCCCGGCCCCAGTCGCCCATCAGCCCGGCCGACTGGAGCCCCGCGAACCGCAGGGACTCGCCGGGCCAGCGGCCCAGCAGCCGGGCCGTCAGCCGCACGCCCTGACTGAACAGCAGATGGCTCAGGGCGGCCGGGCCGCGCCACAGACGGAAGTAGGAGGAGCCCGAGGCGATCAGCACGATGCCGCGCACCGGAGGGCGCCGGTACGCGGTGTGGAGCAGCGCCAGCTGGCCGCCCAGGCTGTGCCCCAGCAGCACCAGCGGGCTGCCGGGGAAGTGGCGGACCACGGCGTCCACGGCCGCGCCGAGATCGTGCTCGATCATCTCGCGGTAGCCGAAGTCGGTGGCCCGGGAGATCCGGGGGGTGCTCTCGCCCTGCCCCCGCAGGTCCGTGGTGACCACGGTCAGCCCGGTCGCGTGCAGGGCCCGGACGAAGGGCACGTAGAAGCGGGCCGCGGCGCCCATGGCGGGCAGCAGCAGGAGCACCGGGGCGCCCGGCTCCGCGGCGCGCAGGACGCGCAGGGCGAAGCGGGCGCCGTCGGCGGTGGTGACGGACTCCAGCAGCGGCAGCCGCGGCGGCGGCGCGCTCACGGCGCCTCCGCCGGCCGCTCGGTCACGACCGCGCCCTCGACGGCGTGGACGCCGCCGTCGGCGTGGAGGACCTCGCCGGTGACGCCGCGCGAGAGGTCCGAGAGGAGGAAGAGCACGGGCCCGACGACCCGGTCGTGGTCCGCCGTGTCCCAGCCCAGCGGCGCGCACCGGGCCCAGCCCGCGGCGATCTCCCCGTACGAGCCGACGGCCTGGGCCGACACCGTGCGCAGCGGGCCCGCGGCGACCAGGTTGACCCGGATGCCCTGGGGACCCAGGTACAGGGCGAGGTAGCGGCCGACCGACTCCAGCGCGGACTTGCTGATGCCCATCCAGTCGTAGCCGGGCAGCGCCCGGGAGCCGTCGATGCCCAGCGCCACGACGCTGCCGCCGCCCTCCGCCCGCGCCAGCAGCGGGGTCAGGGCGGCCGCCAGCGCCTGGAGGGAGACGGCCGAGACGTGGAGGGCGGCCAGGGCGTCGGCGGCGGGCGTCTCCAGGAAGCCGCCGCCGATGGCGGCCGGCGGCGCGGCGGCGACGCAGTGCAGCACCCCGTCCAGCACCCCCCAGCGCTCCTGGAGGCCGGCCGCGAGGGCCGTGAAGCCGTCCGGGTCGGTGACGTCCAGCTCCAGGACGTCGGGGGATACCGGCAGCAGCGCCGCGGCCTTGCGGGTGATCCGTGCCGCCCGGCCGAAGCCGGTCAGCACCACCTCGGCCCCGGCCCGTTGCAGGGCCGCCGCCGCGTGCCAGGCGATGGAGTCCTCGGTGAGCACCCCGGTGACGAGGTACCTCCGGCCGCTGAAGTCGAGCATCAGCCTTTCCTCATGTGGTGGGGAGTCATGTCGTGGCGGAGTGGTGGGTCGTCGTGCCGGGCGCGGGGGCCCGCAGGACGAGGGCGGCGTTGTGGCCGCCGAAGCCGAAGGAGGTGGACAGGCCGATCCGCCCCCGCGGCCCGGCCGCGACGGCGGTGCCCGGCCGGGCGTGGCACAGCGGGCCCAGCTCCGGGTCCGGCCGCAGCAGCCCGGCGGTGGGCGGCGCCTCGCCGTACCGCAGCGCCTGCAGGGTGGCCACGGCCTCGACGGCCCCGGCGGCGCCGAAGAGATGGCCGAGGGCGCCCTTGCTGGACGACAGGGGGACGCGCTCCAGCACGTCGCCCAGGGCCGTGCGCAGCGCCCTGATCTCGGCGGCGTCGTTGAGCACCGTGCCGGTGCCGTGGGCGTTGACGTAGCCCAGCGCGTCGGGGGAGACGCCCGCGTCGGCGAGCGCGCGGGTCACCGCGCGCGCCGCCCCCGAGCCGTCGGGCGCGGGCGCGGTGAGGTGGTGGGCGTCGCTGCTCGCGCCGTAACCGATGATCTCGCCCAGGACGCGGGCGCCCCGGGCGCGGGCCGCCCGGGCGTCCTCCAGGACCAGGACGGCCGCGCCCTCGCCCATCAGGAGCCCGTCGCGGTCGGCCGCGAAGGGCACCGAACGCCCGGAGGGCGACAGGACGCCGGCGTTGCGGAACGCCGCCCGGACCGTGGGCGTGAGCGGGCTCTCCGCGCCGCCCGCCACGGCGGCCACCGCCGTGCCCGCCCGGATGGCCCGTACGGCGGCGCCGATCGCCTGGGCGCCCGCCGCGCAGGCCGCCGCCACGCCGTACGACTCGCCGCGCAGCCCGAAGCGGATGCACAGCTGCGCGGCGGCCGCGTTGGGCATGGTGCGGGGGACGAAGAGCGGGGACGTGTCGTCCGCGCCCTCGTCGCCGGCCGCCGTGTGCCCGGCGCGGCGGTACTGCTCGTCCACCGTCCGGACGCCGCCCAGGCCGGTGCCGAGGTAGCAGTCGACGGCGGCCGGGTCGTAGGGCGGGCCCGCGGACCAGCCCGCCTGCGCGAGCGCCTCCTCGGCGGCGGCGAGGGCGAGCAGGCCGAAGCGGTCGGTGCGCCGGGCCTCCCGGCGGGCCCGCGCGTCGCCCGGGGCGAGGTCCGGGCAGCGGCCCTCGCCCCCGGTCAGCCCGCTCCCGCCGGCCACGGGGGGGGGGGGGGGGGAAGACGCCCCGGCGCCCCCCGGGGGTGACGCGCCGCTGTCTGTGGGGGAGATGGGGCGGGTCCCCCCGACGCCCACCCGGACCACCCTGTCTCAGATCGGGTTGGCGAACCGGG
>NZ_JBWKFM010000005.1:122867-159256 GCF_056434285.1 Streptomyces sp. NPDC044063 | reverse complement strand
GCCCCCCCCCCCCCCCCCCCCCCCCCCCCCCCCCCCCCCCCCCCCCCCCCCCCCCCCCCCCCCCCCCCCCCCCCCCCCGACGCCCAGCGGGGTCACCGCGCCGATGCCGGTGACGGCGATGGACCGGCTCACCTAGACGCCCGCCAGGCCCGCCCGGTCGCAGATCAGGTCGACGACCTGGGCGACGGTGATGTCACGGGTGAAGGACTTGCGCGGGATCTCCGCGCCGAAACGCGACTTGGCGGTCGTGGTGAGCTCCACGATGTCCAGGGAATCGATCTCGAGCTCGTCGAGCGTGGCGTCGTCCGCGATCATGTCGGGCTCGACCCCGAAATCGACGAGTTCGTTCTCGAGGAAGGTCCGCACGGCGGAGCGGTCGGCAGGCTGGGACACGGAAATCCTTGTCTTCGGAAGGCGATGGTCGGGTGGCCGATGGGCGGCTGGGCGTCTGGGCGCGCCGGGGCGGCCGTCAGGCAGCGGGGGCGGGGGCGGGCGCGGGGGCCTTCGACGGGTGCAGCGGGGACCAGTGCCACTGGCGCCAGTAGCTCTCCGCCAGGTCCAGCCACTGCTCCAGCCGCTCCGTGCTGTCCAGGAAGCGGTGCATGCTGACCATCAGCCAGCTGTAGACGGCCTGGCTGTCGCGGCACCCGCCGCAGTCGCCGGACGTGCAGCAGAACTGGAGGGTCTCGTAGTCGGCGCCGAACACCGCGAACTCGCCCAGCACCGGATTGCCGTTGGCGACCCGCTCGGCGTGCTCGGGCATGTTGACGCTGATGCTCGGGCAGACGTCGTAGCCGAACCGGCCGCCCCAGTGCGTGCGTCCCGTGATCAGCGTCTCGATGAAGTACGGGTGGCTGACGACCGTCTCCGGGTACAACTCCTTGACGCGCAGGGCCTCTTCGAGCGTCCGTGCCTCGTTCTCGATCCGCAGCGGGGTGTCGGTGCCGTGCTCGCTGTAGAAGTTGAAGGTCACGGCGTTGCCGTTGTCCTGGATCTTGCGGACGGTCGGCTCGATGTACCGCAGCCCGTTCTCGGACAGCGCGTAGACGAAGAGGACGCGCGGGTCGTCGCGGTAGTGCGAGAGCGCGGTGTCCAACAGCCCGGTGAACTTCGAGCCGTTGACGCGGATGGCCCGCAGGTCGTCGTCCAGCGGACCGCCGCCGAAGAGGCTGACACCGATCGCGATCTTCTCGAATCCTTCGCGCGGCATCGGCCGGAGGCCGTTGGAGGAGATGGAGATGTACGGCAGGTGCTCGACGAACGGCTCGATGCGCCGGGGCACCAGGGTGGGCTCGCCGCCGATGAGGGTGGCCTGGGTGTATCCCTTCTCGGCCAGGTCCTCGGCGAACGCCCGGATCCTGCCGAGGTCGGAGACCTCCCGTACGGCGTCGTCGAAGCCGCCCTCGAAGTACCAGCAGCCCTTGCACCGGATGTTGCAGTTGTTGGTCAGGTGCACCTCGCAGGCGCGTACGTCGCGGCCCAGACCGCGGATCAGCCGGAGCCGCTCGGCGAGTCCGGGCCGCTGTGCGACCAGCTCCCGCACGCGGATCTTGGCTTCGCGCCGGGTCAGTTCACGCGGGGTGATGGAGATCGGTGTAGCCATGTGCCCTTCTTACGTCTGCGGTGGTTCGTCCCGGGCCGGGCGGCCCGCCGGGGCCGCCCGGGTGGCGGGGTCACTCCGGGACGCGCAGGCCCAGGTTCCGCACCCGCGGCACGACGACGGAGCGCCACTGGTCGCACGCCTCGCCGTTGGTGGTCTGCCGCAGACCGAAGCGGACGGCGAGCTTCGCGCGCTCGGAGCGCGGGCTGCCGAAGATGGAGACGAACATGGGCCAGAGCCGGTCCAGCGCCCACTGGAGCTGCTCCCGGCCCTCGCCCGTCTGCGCCAGGTTGCGGCAGACACGGGCGCCGTGGGCGATGTGGATCTTCTCGTCCTTGATGATCGTGCGGACGGCGTCGGCCCAGGGGCGGTAGCTGCTCTCGGCGAACTCCTTGATCATCACCAGCGCGGTCTCCTCGCCGATGTACGAGTAGATGCCGCGCTCCGCCCAGGTGGTGCAGGTGTGCATGCGCTCGTCGGCGAACAGCGGGCGCTCGCCGCGGCCCTGGGTCTCCATGTAGGTGGTGTCGATGCCGATGTCGGCGAGCACCTTCTTGCCGAGCTTGTAGTGGTCGTACTCCTCGGCGGCGCGCTCCGCGCAGACCTGGCGCTCCTCGGCGTCCGGCGCCATGGGCAGGAACATCATGGCGTAGTCGTCGCCACCGGAGAGCTCGCCCTCGGTGTTCACCATGATCTGCCGGATCGCGACCTCCCGGTACTCCTCGGGCATCGCGAGGAACTCCTCGGGGGTGCGGACGACCACCGCTTCGTCGGACAGGATGGACAGGGTCATGGATCTCCTCCGGGAACGATCGGAACAGGGGAGGGCGGAACGGAAGGAAGGAAGAAGGGAAGGGTGGAAATGCCCTGGAAATAAGGCGGGTTGGGGCATCGGCGCCCGGACCCGGTCCTTCAGACGGCCCGGTCTCTGCCGGTCCAGTACGGCGCGCGGAGCTCGCCCTTGAGCACCTTGCCGGTCGCGTTGCGGGGCAGCGCGCCGGTCACGACCACGCGCCGCGGGCACTTGTAGCCGGCGAGACGCTCCCGGCAGAAGGCCGTGAGTGCCGTGAGCCCGTCGTCGTCGATCCGGGCGCCGTCGGCCGGGACGACCACCGCCAGGACGGACTCGCCCCAGACGTCGTCGGGCACGCCGATCACGGCGCACTCGGCGACCGCCGGGTGCGCGGCGAGGACCTGCTCGACCTCGGGGCAGTAGACGTTCTCCCCACCGGTGATGACGAGGTCGGTCAGCCGGTCCTCGATGAAGACGAAGCCCTCGTCGTCGAGGCGGGCGACGTCGCCGGTGCGGTACCAGCCGCCGTCCGCGAAGGCCCGCGCGGTGGCGTCCGGCAGACCGCGGTAGCCCTTCATCCGCTGCGCGCTGCGGATCCACAGCTCGCCGCGGTCCCCCCGCGGAACCCCGGTGAGGGTGTCCGGGTCGGCCACCCTGAACTCCACGCCGGGCAGCGGCCGTCCGGCGGAGGCGAGGCGTTCGGGGCGCTCCGGATCGCGGTGCGCCCCGGGGTCCAGCGCGGAGACCGCGCCGGAGAGCTCCGTCATGCCGTACAGCTGGACGAAGCGGACGTCGGGGAGGAGGGAGAGGGCCTCCCTGAGCACGGGCACCGGCATCGGTGACGCGCCGTAGAGGAGGTAGCGCACCCGGGAGAGGGCGGCGATCGCCTCGGGGCCGGCCTGGATGACGCCGGGCACGAGGGCGGGTACCAGCAGGACGTGCGTCGCGCCGTGGGTGACGGCGGCGCAGACCGCGGCGGGGGTGGCGTCCCTCAGCAGGGTGGTGGGGGCGCCGGCGAGGAATCCGGTGATCGCGTAACAACTGCCGCCGACATGGAAGAGCGGAAGCGCGACCAGATTACGGTCCCCGGGGCCGATCGGAAATGCCGTCAGCAGGGCGCCGGCATGCGCCAGCAATCCCGCGTGCGTCAGTTCCGCGCCTTTCGGGGTGCCCGTGGTGCCGGACGTGTAGAGGACCAGGCAGACGTCGTCCGGACTCGCGTGCGCCCCGTCTCCGGGGAGCGGCCGGGAGTCCGTCACGAGCCGTTCGTATTCGGCGTTCCCGTCATCGACCACGATGACGCGTTCGAGTCCGGGAACGCTTTCCAGTACGGGCCGTAAGGACGGGAGCAGATCCTCTCCCACGAACAGCACTCTCGCGCCGGAATCCGCGATGACATAAGCGAGTTCGCTTTCCGCGAGCCGCCAGTTCAGCACCGTGTTCGCGGCGCCGAGGGCGGCCGCGGCGAAGGTCACTTCCAGGCAGGCGGCGTGATTGCGGTCGAGAAAGGCGACGCGGTCGCCGCGGCCGATCCCGGATTCCGCGAGGAATCCGGAGAGCCGTCGGACGCGCTCCCGTAAGGCGCGCCAGGTCCAGCCGCGCTCGCCGAACGCGAGCGCCTGGCCGTGCGGGGTCCGCGCGGCCCAGTGGTCCAGCAAGGAACCGAGGAGTAAGCAACTCTCCTTGGAAGGCTTCGGGTTGTGGCGTCGCATGGTCCCCCCATCGCAGCACACCGATGTCGTACGAGCTGGTTCTTACTCCCCGGTAAGAACCCGCAGGCCAAGATCAAAACGGAGGTGACGGTCCGGCGGCAAGGCCCGGCGGTGTGATCCGTGTCTCGCGATGCACGGTGCACTCGCGGACGGCTCGAATCCGGCTGGAACGAACTTGTCCGAGAATCGACGTCGGGTCCTCGAAGGCGGTTGTCGGCATGCTCACGCGCAGTTAAGATCGTTTACGAGTGGTGGTGAGAGGCCTGCTGAGCGGGCCCAACAACCCCTGTTGTGCCGCGAGTTCCTCTTTTCTTCGCCGGGCCCCCGCATCGCGTTCGAGGGGCCGGTTCGGCATACCCCGTCGGCGCCCCGTGCGCCGCCTCGCGCTCTTTTCACGGCCGGTTCCCGGCCATGGCCGCCGCTTATCCGCAAGTCGCAGTGCACGCTCTTCGTAGGGAAATCGATGTACTACACGGTCACCAGCAACATCGACAAGATCACCAAGCCGCTGCAGGAGAGCTTCGGACGGCTTTCCGCCGACCCGTATCTCAAGGGCGACTTCGTCTTCCGCTACCGCGGTTACGCCGAGGGACGGGTCAAGGGCGACAAGGTGCTCTGGACGGAGAGCGGTGACTTCTTCCAGAGCGAGGACATCAACGACTACGCCGGCGGCATGCAGCGCAAGTTCGCCTCGCTCGGCCCGGAGGCCCGCGAGTTCGTGGAGGCGCTGATGGCGGACCCCGCCATGCGCACCATGTTCGCGGCCGAGGAGATGGAGGTCGGCGTCCACCAGATGCGCGTCATCGCCGACGACGCCCACCCCGGCTACCCCGCCCCCGAGGGCTTCCACCACGACGGCTTCGACTACGTGGCCGTCACCGCCGTCGCCAACGACAACGTCAACGGCGGCACCTCCATGATCGCGGACGCGACCAACGAGGAGGTCATCGTCTTCGACCGCGCCATGTCGGCCGGCGAGACCCTGGTGCTGGACGACAAGGCCGTCAAGCACTACGTCTCCCCGTTCACGCCGAAGCTGCCGGGCCGGGCCCAGCGCGACGTCATCGTGGTCACGGTCAAGGTCCATGCCTGAGAAGCGGCTCGACGCCCCGGGCCACGCCCCCGAGGCCGCGCGGGAGGCGCCCGCGCGGCCCGAACCGGAGCCCGGGGGGGGGGGGGGGGGGGCGGCCCCCCCCCCCCCCCCCCCCCAGCCCCCCCCCCCCCCCCCCACCCCCCCCCCCTCCCCCCCCCCCCCCCCCCCCCCCAGCGCCCCCCCCCCCCCCCCCCCCCCCCCCCCCGGCGCCGTCGGAGTTCCGGCGCGCCCTGCGCGACACCATTCCCGTGGCCATGGGCTACACCCCGCTGGGCGCCGCCTTCGGCATCCTGCTGGTGAACAGTGGGCTCGACTGGTACTGGGCCCCGCTGTCGGCGGCGCTCATCTTCGCCGGGTCGATGGAGTTCCTCGCCGTCGGCATGATCACGGCCGGGACCCCGCTGCTCCAGGTCGCGATGATGACGCTGGCGGTCAACTTCCGCCACGTCTTCTACGGGCTGTCCTTCCCGATGGACGTCCTCAAGGGCGCGGCGCGGAAGGTCTACGGCGCCTTCGCGCTCACCGACGAGACGTACTCGCTGCTCGCCACGGTGCCGCGCGAGGAGATGACCGCGGACCGGCTGACGTACATCCAGGCGCTCAGCCACGCCTACTGGGTGGGCGGGAGCGCGGCCGGCGCCCTGCTGTCGTTCGCCCTGCCGGAGTCCATCGACGGACTCGGCTTCGTCCTGACGGCGCTCTTCGTGGTGCTGGCGCAGGACTGTTTCTACAAGCGCAAGAACAACGCGCCCACCGTCATGGGGCTCGCGGCCGGCTTCGTGGCCATGAGTGTCGGTGAGCGCAGCTTCCTGGCCGTGGCGCTGAGCGTCTTCGTCGCCATGCTGCTGGGCTGGTACTTCCTCCAGCGGCGCAGGGCGGCGGACGGCGCGACGGCGGACACCGCGGCCGCGGCGGAGGGCGGGGCATGACGCACAGCATGTACATCCTGAGCGCCATCCTGGTGATCATGTGCGTCACGTTCGCGCTGCGCGGCCTGACGTTCGTGGCCCTGCGGCGCGTGGCGGACACCCCGCTCATGCGCTACCTCGGCGCGGCCATGCCGGGCGGCGTGATGCTCATCCTCGTCTTCTACACGGTGAGCTCCGTCGACTTCGCGAAGTCCCCCTACGGCCTGCCCAGCGTCGTGGGCATCGCCGTCACGGCCGCGGTCTACCACTGGCGGAGGAATCCGCTGCTGGCCATCTTCACGGGTACGGCGCTCTACCTGGCGCTCGCACAGCTGACCGGCTGACCCGCTCCCACTCCAACGGCACAACGGACTTCCATGGATCGCAACACATTTCTCCGCACGAAATCGGTGGAGCAGTCGATCGCCGACACCGATGAACCGGGCACCAAGCTGAAGAAGGTCCTCACCGCGTGGGACCTGACCGTCTTCGGTGTCGCCGTCGTCATCGGCACGGGCGTCTTCACGCTCGCCGCGAGCACCGCCGGCAACATGGCCGGCCCGGCGGTCTCCGTCTCCTACTTACTCGCTGCGGTGGCCTGCGGCCTGGCCGCCCTGTGCTACGCGGAATTCGCCTCGACGGTGCCGGTCGCGGGCAGCGCGTACACCTACTCGTACGTGACGTTCGGCGAGGCCGTCGCCTGGATCCTGGGCTGGG
The DNA here is from genome assembly GCF_056434285.1 of Streptomyces sp. NPDC044063. Lineage (NCBI taxonomy): Bacteria > Bacillati > Actinomycetota > Actinomycetes > Kitasatosporales > Streptomycetaceae > Streptomyces > Streptomyces sp. NPDC044063. Next base: position 152,433 of record NZ_JBWKFM010000005.1, on the reverse strand, counting down.
ACCTGATCCTGGAGTTCGCGCTCGCCACGGCCGTCGTCGCCAAGGGCTGGTCGGCCTACCTCAGCCAGTGCGTCGAGCTGATCACCGGCGGCAAGCTGCACACCGTGATCCATGTGGCCGGCGTGCGCTTCGACTGGGCGGCCGTGCTCCTGGTGGCCGTGCTGACCGTCATGCTCTCGCTCGGCACGAAGCTCTCCTCCCGGGTGAACCAGGTCATCACCGGCATCAAGATCGCCGTGGTGCTGCTGGTCATCGCGGTCGGCGTCACCTACATCGACGTCAAGAACTACTCGCCGTTCATCCCGCCGTCCGCCTCCGCGGACGCCACGAACAGCGGTGACAACCAGTCGCTGTTCTCGCTGCTCTCCGGTGGCGAGACCAGCACCTACGGCATCTTCGGCGTCCTGGCCGCGGGCTCCCTGCTCTGCTTCGCCTTCATCGGCTTCGACATGGTCGCCACCGCGGCCGAGGAGACCCGCAACCCGCAGAAGGACATGCCGCGGGGCATCCTGGCCGCCCTCGCCATCGTCACCACGCTGTACGTGTCGGTCTCCCTCGTCGTCACCGGCATGCGCCCCTACACGGCGCTGAAGACCAAGCCCGACGGCACCAAGGCCACCCTGGCCAGCGCGTTCGCCGATCTCGGCGTCGACTGGGCGGCCACCATCATCGCGATCGGCGCCCTCGTCGGCCTGACCACCGTGACGATCGTGACCCTGCTCGGCCAGACCCGTGTGCTCTTCGCGATGTCCCGCGACGGCCTCGTGCCCCGGCAGCTCGCCCGCACCGGCTCGCGCGGCACGCCCGTGCGCGCCACCGTGCTCGTCGGCATCGTGGTCGCCGTCGTCGCCGGCTTCTCCCCCGCGGAGAAGCTGGAGGAGATGGTCAACATCGGCACGCTGTCGGCCTTCGTCCTGGTCTCCATCGGCGTGATCGTGCTGCGGAGGACCCGGCCCAACATCCCGCGCGGCTTCCGTACCCCGTGGGTCCCCGTGGTGCCGATCCTCTCGGCCGTCGCGTGCGTCTGGCTCATGCTCAACCTGAGCGTGCTGACCTGGGTGCGATTCCTGATCTGGATGGTCATCGGCATCGTCATCTACTTCACCTACGGCGTCCGCCACTCCGTCCTCGGCAAGCGGCAGCGGGCCGCCGCCGCGGCCGGCGAGGCCGGCGAGACGGGCCCGCCCGCCGGGTCCGCCACGACGGCGACGGCACCGGCGGAGGCGGCCGCGGCCGGCGCGCCGGACGTCCCCGCCGCCCCGTAGCGGATCCGTGGCGCCGCGGCGGCCCCGCGGCGCCACGGATCCGTTCCACTTCCCCACCCGATCCACCGCTCCACCCGCTCCATACGACAGGGACAGCACCTTGATCGCTACGTACACCATCCAGCAGTGGCTCTTCGCGGACGCCCACGGCCGCTACGACATCGACCTCGCCGAGAGCGGCGTGCAGTTCCAGCGGCTGCGCGACATCACGCTCGACCCCGAGTGGGAGATGGACTACAGCATCGACCGCGGCATCCCCGAGCTCCGGGAGGCCGTCGCGGGCCTGTACGGCCGCCAGGGCGGCGGCGACGGCGACGTCGTCGTCACCCACGGCGCCCAGGAGGCCCTCTACCTCCTCTACCGCAGCACCCTGCGGGCCGGCGACCACATGATCACCACCAGCCCCGGCTGGCAGCAGTCCTGGGAGGTGCCCAAGCACATCGGCTGCGACGTCTCGATCCTCCCGCTGCACCCGGGCCGCCCCTTCGACGCGGAGGCCCTGGCCCGCCTGATCACCCCGCGCACCAAGCTGCTCGTCCTCAATAGTCCGGGTAACCCCTCGGGTTACCGCTTCACCGAGGAGGACTGGACCGTCATCCTCGACGTGGCGCGCGCCCACGACCTGCTCGTGGTCAACGACGAGGAGTACCTCCTCGACTTCTCCGAGTCGATCGTCCACCGCTACGCCAAGTCCCTCTCCGTCTCGGGCCTGTCGAAGGTCTACGGCCTGCCCGCGCTGCGCGTCGGCTGGGCCGCTGGCGACCCCGGCGTCATCGCGGGGATGGTCAACTACAAGCGCTACACCACCGTGTCGAACTCCTGGGTGTGGGAGCGCGTCGCCGCGGACGTCCTGAAGGATCGTCAGAAGCACGTCGAGCGCTACCACTCCTTCGTCGGCGGCGGCATCGAGAGCCTGAACCGCTTCGCCGCCGAGCACGCCGAGTGGCTGGAGCTGGTGCCGCCGGCCGACACCCCGTTCGCCTGGTTCAACCTGCGCATCCCGGCCGCCTCCCAGGCCGTCGCGGAGAAGCTCCTGGAGGAGGAGCGCGTCCTGGTCATGCCGGCCGAGGTCTTCGGCTCCGAGGCGGGTCTGCGCATCAGCTACGCCCGTCCGGTCGAGGTCCTCGAGGAGGGCCTGGCCCGCCTGGGCAAGGTCGTCAAGAGCCTCGCGTAACCACCGGGGACAACGCCGCTTCCGGGCCGGATGGGTCAGACTGGTCGAACGACAGACCGTCGGGCACACCGGACCGGAAGCGGGTAGGCGCGCATGGGCAGCACCGTGGAACTCACCAAGGACAACTTCGACGAGGTGGTCGGCGGCAGCGGCTTCGTCCTCATCGACTTCTGGGCGGAGTGGTGCGGCCCCTGCCGGAGCTTCGCGCCCGTGTTCGAGCGTGCCGCGGAGACCCATGACGACCTGCTGTTCGCCAAGGTCGACACGGAGGCGCAGCCCGAGCTGGCGGCGACCTTCGAGATCCGCTCGATCCCCACGCTGATGATCGTCCGGGACAGCATCGCCGTCTACGCCCAGCCGGGGGCGCTGCCGGCGGCCGCCCTGGAGGACGTCATCCGGCAGGCCCGCGCGCTCGACATGGACGAGGTGCGGGCCGCGGTGGCGAAGCAGCGGGCCGAGGCGCACGACGGCGATGAGTGAGCTGCTCCTGATCCGGCACGGCGAGACCGAGTGGAGCCGGGACGGCCGGCACACCAGCTGGAGCGACGTGGCGCTCACCGGCCGCGGCGAGGAGGAGGCCCGGGCGCTGCGGCCGTACCTCTCCGGACGCCGTGTGGGGCTGGTCCTCACCAGCCCGATGGCCAGGGCGGCCCGGACCGCCGAGCTGGCCGGCCTCCGGCACACCGAGACCGTCGACGACCTCCGCGAATGGGACTACGGCGGGTACGAGGGCGTCACCACGGCCGAGATCCAGCGGGAACGGCCCGGCTGGTTCCTCTTCGAGGACGGGGCCGTGCCCGGGCCGCCGGGCCACCCCGGGGAGAGTCCGGAGCGGGTCGGTGAGCGCGCGGACCGGGTGCTGGCGCGTGTCGCGTCCCGGCTGCGGGACGACGACACGCGTGGCGACGTGGTGCTCGTCGCCCATGCCCACTTCCTCCGGGTGCTGACGGCTCGTAGGCTCGGGCTGCCGCCGTCGGCGGGCGCGCTGTTCCGGCTCGACACCGGCACCGTCAGCCGGATCGGCACCGAGCACGGCAGGCCCGCGCTGCTCGCCTGGAACGGGCGTGTCGGAGCCGAGGGCGGTGTGCCGGGGGCGGAATGATCGGGGCGTCGTCCCGACCGTGTGATGACCGTTCTTCGTGGGAGGAAAACAGCGTGGCCACCAATCGCATCGCGACCACCGTCTGGGAGGGCGAGCTGCTCAAGGGCAGCGGCACCGTCACCTTCGAGTCGTCCGGCATCGGTTCGCAGCCGGTTTCCTGGCCCTCCCGCGCCGAGCAGGCCAACGGGAAGACCAGCCCCGAGGAGCTGATCGCCGCGGCCCACTCCAGCTGCTTCTCGATGGCCCTCTCGCACGGCCTGACCGGCGCCGGCACGCCGCCCACCCGCCTGGAGACCAAGGCCGAGGTCACCTTCCAGCCCGGTGAGGGCATCACCGGCATCCACCTGACCGTGCGGGGCGAGGTGCCCGGCCTCGACGAGGAGGGCTTCGTCGCGGCGGCCGAGGACGCCAAGAAGAACTGCCCGGTCAGCCAGGCGCTCACCGGTACGACGATCACGCTGGCCGCCGAGCTGGCCTGAGCCGCCGGGCTCGCCCGAGCCGGCCCCCGGGGCCTGGGACCGCCCGTGGGGCTGTCCCGGGCCCCTGGGTCCCTCAGGGGCGCAGGGCCGCGTAGACGATCAGATTCTCCGTGTGGCCGCCGCGGCCGTGTGCCGCCTCGCCCCCGCAGCCGACCAGGCGCAGCGCCCTCTCCTGGGTCCTCCCGTAGACCTTGTGGACGGGGAAGGCGCCCGGGGCGGCCCGCTCGGTGCCGGTCACCGCGAAGTGCAGCACCGTGCCGTCGCCGCGCTCGACGTCGACGACCGTGCCCTCCGCGAGCCGGTCCAGGTCGTGGAAGACGCCCTTGACCCGGCCGGTGTCGCCGGTGTCGCCATGGCCGACGATCACGGCGGCCCCCGGGGCGCCGGGCTCCGCGCTGCCGGTGTCCCAGCCCGCGGTCATGCCCTTCTCCGGCGGCGGGACCCGCGGGGAGCCGTCCTTGTCACGGCCCAGCCGGATCAGCGGGCTGTCCACGCCGATCGACGGGATGGACAGCCGCGACGGCTCGTCGGCCCGGGCCGGCCCGCCGATGACCTTGTCCGTCCCCCCGCCCGGCGCGCACGCCACCAGCACCGCGGCCGGTACGGCCAGCAGCAGGGCCAGGACAGGCCTGAGCAGCGGCAGGCGCTCTCGGCGGGCGCCGCGGAGGCGACGGGACGGTCGGGACATGGGGTCCAACCTAGGGACGTCGCCGCCGTCCCCGCCTCGGCCGATCGGCCAGTTCGCCTCCCCCTCCGGTCCGATACGGACCCGGTCCGGGGGCCCGGGCGCCCCGGGCTAGGGGACCAGCCGCTGGAAGAGGCCCCAGGTGAACTCCGCCACGTATCCGCCCCGCGCCCCCGTGGCGTCCGGGGCCTCGAAGGCCAGCCGCCAGCGGGTGGGGGCCGTGCCCTCCATGGGCCGGGCCGGGGCGAAGGCCCGCGCGACCTCGTCCACCGTGCAGGACCAGGGGAGCAGCTCCTCGATCGTGCGCGGTACGGCGGCGGGCGCGCCGGGCGCCCGCACCAGCCACTCGTTCCAGACCACCCCGCCCGGCGCGGACAGCACCTCGAAGCGCAGGTCCGGCCAGAGCGGCACCGGCCAGGTGGCCGCCTCGAACGTCAGGTCCCCGACCCGGCGCTCGCCCACGTCCTCGGGCGGGCCGAGGACGGAGCGGTAGCGCGCCCCGGCACCCCGGCGGCGCGGGGAGTGGAGCATGGCCTGCCAGCGGCGGTTGGCCTCGCGCATCTCGGCGCGCCCGGCGCCCAGTTCGCGCAGGGCGTCCTCGACCAGGTGGGGCTGGTGGTCGGCCATCCGGCGCAGCAGGACGAGCTGGAAGTCCAGCGGGCCGAGGGCGGCGGTGCCGCCGGGTACGGGGTCGGGCTCCGGTCTCATGCGGCCATCGTGGCGCACCCGCCCCTGTTCGCGCGATCGCCCGCCGCCGACGGGGAGTTGTGCCGTACGATCACGGGCGCCCGCGCCGCGCCCGGCCGACCCCGTCCTTTCGCGGAAGCTTTACCTCCCGGCAGCCGTGAGCTGGCCCGGAGGCCGCCCACGCCGTGGTCGCTGCCGGTACGGTCTGGCCATGACGGAAATCGACCCCCAGCGCACCGCACTCGTTCTCGTCGATCTCATGGAACGCGTCGTGGCGTTGCCGCTCGCGCCCCGGTCGGGGGACGAAGTGGCCGCGACGGCGGCCGAGTTGGCGCGGGCCTTCCGCAAGGCGGGCGCCCCGGTCGTGGTCGTCCGGGTGGAGCGGCCGGGCCCGGCCGAGCAGCCGCCCGGCAGCGGGCTGCTCCCGGGGCTGGCGGAGCCCGGCGACATCGAGATCGTCAAGCGGACCGTGGGGGCCTTCCACGGCACGGAGCTCGACGCCCGGCTGCGCGAGCGCGGCGTCCGCACGCTGGTCCTGGCCGGCATCGCGACGAACCTGGGCGTGGAGTCGACCGCCCGGGCCGCCGTCGACCACGGCTACGAGGTCCTGCTCGTCGAGGACGCGACGAGTGCCATGACGGCCGAGGAGCACCGGGCGGCGGTGACGCTGGACATGCCGCGCCTGGGCACGGTGGTCACGTCGGGCGCCCTGGTCCTGCCGTAGGGCCGCGCCCCGCCGGGCCGGCCCGGCGGGGCGGGTGTGGCTAGAGGTCCTCGCCCAGCATCCTGCGCAGCAGGTCCCGCAGGGAGGTGCGCTCCTCCGTCGACAGGCCGGCCAGCGGTTCGCGGGCGAAGCTCAGGGAGGCGCGCAGGCGGCCCGCCGTCTCGCGGCCCTCCTCGGTGACGGCGGCGAGCTTGACGCGGCGGTCGTCCGGGTCGGGGCGGCGCTCGACCAGGCCGCGGGTCTCCAGCCGGTCGACGATGCCGGTGACGTTGGACGGCTCGCACTTCAGCTTCTGGGCGATGTGCCGCATGGGCAGCGCCTCGCGGTTCAGCAGGGCCAGTACGCGGGCCTGCGCGCCGGTGAGGGAGTGCTTGGCGGCCGCCTCCTCGTACTCCTCGTGGTAGCGCGTCACGACCGTCCCGATGAGTTCGACCACCTCTTGGGTCAGGGCGTCGGTCTGGGGCGTGGCCCGCGGCGTGGGAGGAGTCATGCCCACCAGGCTACTCGCATGCTTGACAATGTGAAATATCGAGGCGCATGGTTGTTTCAGTTCCTGAAGCATTGGAGGCTCCGCCATGTCCGCCATCCCCGCCACCAGCCGCGCCTGGCACCTGGTCGCCCGCCCGCAGGGCTGGCCGAAGCCGGAGGACTTCGCCCTGCGCGAGATCGCGGTGCCCGAGCCGGGCGAGGGCGAGCTCGTGATCCGCAACACCCACCTGTCGGTGGACCCGTACATGCGCGGCCGCATGGACGACCGCGAGTCCTACATCCCGCCCTTCCGGCTCGACGAGCCCATGGACGGCGGCGCGGTCGGCGAGGTCGTCGCCTCCCGGGCCGAGGGCTTCGCGCCCGGCGACCACGTCCTGCACAACCTCGGCTGGCGCGAGTACGCGGTCGTCCCGGCCCGGCACACGGTGAAGGTCGACCCCGCCGTCGCCCCGCTCTCCGCCTACCTCGGCGTGCTCGGCATGCCCGGCATGACCGCCTACGCCGGTCTCCTGGAGGTCGCCTCCTTCAAGGAGGGCGACACCGTCTTCGTCTCCGGCGCCGCGGGCGCCGTGGGCAGCCTGGTCGGCCAGATCGCCCGGCTCAAGGGCGCCGCGCGCGTCATCGGCAGCGCGGGCACCGACGAGAAGGTCAAGGCGCTCACCGAGGACTTCGGCTTCGACGCCGCCTTCAACTACAAGAAGGGCCCCGTCGCCGAGCAGCTGCGCGCCGCGGCCCCCGACGGCATCGACGTCTACTTCGAGAACGTCGGCGGCGAGCACCTGGAGGCCGCCCTCGACTCCCTGAACACCCACGGCCGGATCGCCCTGTGCGGCCTGATCTCGCAGTACAACGCCACCGAGCCGCCGGCCGGCCCGCGCAACCTCGGGCTCGTCCTGAGCAAGCGCATCCGCCTCCAGGGCATGATCGTCACCGACCACCAGGCGCTGCGCCCGCGCTTCGTCGAGGAGGTCGGCGGCTGGGTCCGCTCCGGCGAGCTCAAGTACCCCGAGACCGTCGTCGAGGGCGTCGAGAACACCCTGGACGCGTTCCTCGGCCTGCTGCGCGGCCAGAACATCGGCAAGATGATCGTCGCCCTCGGTTCCTGAGCCGGGCTCCGGGCCCCCTCGAGCCCCCGCAGCCCCGCTCGGCGGCCCGGTGAACGGCTACGCTTGCCCGCCATGCGAGATCTTGTAAGGGGCATGTCGTACCTGGCCGAAGGCCAGCGCTGGGTGGGGCGCAACCGCCGGCAATGGGGGTTCGGGCTGCTGCCCGGACTGATCACCCTGGTCGGTTACGCGGCGGCGCTCGTCGCGCTCGCCTTCTGGGCGGACGACGTCGTCGGCTGGGCCACGCCGTTCGCGGACGGCTGGGGCTCGCCGTGGCTCGGGCTCTTCCGCGGGGCTCTGGTGGCGGTGTTCTTCGGCGCTGTGATGATGCTGTCGCTGATCACGTTCACCGCCGTCACCCTGCTGGTCGGGCAGCCCTTCTACGAGGCGCTGTCCGAGCGGGTCGACGTCTCCGTGGCCGGCACCGCGCCCGAGTCCGGGCTGCCGCTGTGGCGGGAGCTGTGGATCTCGGCGCGCGAGAGCCTCGCCGTCGTCGTCCGGGTGGTGGTGTGGAGCACGCTGCTGTTCGCGCTGGGCTTCGTGCCGGTGATCGGGCAGACCGTCATCCCGGTCGTCGGCTTCTGCGTCACCGGGTTCTTCCTCGCCGAGGAGCTCACCGCCGTCGCGCTGCAGCGGCGCCGGGTGCCGCTGCGGGAGCGGCTGCGGCTGCTGCGCTCGCGCATGCTGCTGACCCTGGGCTTCGGGGTGCCGCTGGGGCTGCTGTTCCTGGTGCCGTTCGTGGCGGTGTTCGTCATGCCGGGAGCCGTCGCGGGCGCGACGCTGCTGGCGCGGGACCTGATGGGGGAGGAGGCCGGGGACGGCGCCCCCGTGGAGGCCGCCGCCCCGGCCCCGCCCCCGGCCTCCCCGTGGGGCCCGTAGCGATTACGCCGTAGCCGGCGCCACCTCCGCCGTCACCACGCCCGCCTCCCGGGCGGGGCCCTCCGCCAGGACGGCTCCGTCCGGGCCCCACACGGCGCTGCCGCCGCAGGCGTCGTACGCGCCCGCGGGGCCCACGTGGTTGGCCAGCAGGACGTGGAGGCCGTTGTCCCGGGCCAGCGCGGGGAAGATCTCGCGGCGCTCGGCCTGCCCCGGGCCCATCCCGTAGAGCGAGCTCGCCAGCAGGACGCGGCAGCCGTCGGCCGCCGCGCGCGCGGCGAGGTCGGGGAAGTGGGCGTCGTAGCAGATCACCAGCCCGAACGGCACGCCGTCCAGGGTGAACCGGCCGTCCGCCGTGCCCGCCGCGAAGCCGGCCGTGACCTCCGGACCGTGCAGGTGCCGCTTGTCGTACCGGGTCAGCGGCGCGCCGTCCGGGCCGTAGACGAACGACGAGATCGACGGGCCGCCCGGCAGCCGGCCCGCGCAGTTCACCACCGCCGCGACGCCCGCCGCGCGGCAGGCGTCGCGCAGCGGGTCGAGCCGGGGGTCGTCCATGTCCATGGCCAGCCGGTCCGGCTCGGCGACGATCGCCTCCGGCTCGTAGCCGGTGACGGCCAGCTCGGGGAGGACGACGAGGGACGCGCCCCGCGCGCCGGCCTCGGCGACGAGGCCGGCCATGCGCGCGACATTGACCCCCACGTCGAGCGGACGGGCGGTGAACTGCGCTGCTGCGATGATCATCGCGACATCATGACCGACCCGCGTTCCCCACGGCCACCGCCAGCACCGAACGGATCTGCGCGACGATCGCCAGCCGGTTCCGTACGAACTCCGGGTCGGTGACCGCCCCCGTCGTGGGATCGGTGTTCCCGTCGCCGAAGCGCAGCACGGGTGTGTGCAGGTGCCCGCCCGGCACCTTCAGGGCCACCGCGTCGCGCAGCAGGGTCGCGCGGTAGGCGATCTCGTTGGAGAGGTAGTCGCCCCCGCCGCCCGCCCGGGCCGCCGAACCGGGCGTCGGTCCGTCCGGCCGGTCGACCGGTCCGGTGCCGCCCGCCGGGATCTCGGTGACGGCGGTGTTGTCGTTCACCGGGAACGGGCCGGTGCGCGCGGCGGTGATCGCGGCGTACGGCAGGGAGGTCGTCGTCCACTGCGGCTGCGGGGTCACCGTGGGCACCCCGGGCGGTACGGGCACGGTCCCGGTGCGGGAGAGGTTTACGTTGTCCGGGGAGCCGCCGCGCCAGGCGCCGTTGGTGCGCTCGACGTCGAAGCGGCCGGGGCGGCCCTGGCTGATGGTGGTGAAGAGGTCCACCCGGCGCGGACCGGGCCGGAAGTGGGGGAGCAGGGTGCGCTCGACCGTGCCGTCCGCGAAGTCCTCCCAGCGCACCGGGAAGACCACCGCCTCCACCCGCGCCGGGCCCGCCGGGGTGGTCACGACGGTGCCGTCGAGCGCGAGCGCCGCCGCGCCCGAGGGGTTGGAGCGGCGGGCGTCGGCGTCGAGCTGGAACGGGTCGAAGCCCGTGATCAGCACGCGCCGGACCGCCCCGCCCGCCGGCAGGTCGACGGAGTCCTGGCCGCGCGAGGTCCGCTCCACGGCGGCCAGCAGCGCCGAGCGCTCCGGCCCGGTGACCGGGAACGCGGGCCGCCACGCGCGCAGGGCGCTCGTCATGCCCAGCCGCGCCCAGTACAGCGGCCGGTCGTCGTCCCGGCTCAGGTCCCCGCCCGCCGGGCCCCGCCCCTGGACGCGGTCCACCGCGCGCCGCCACAGCCGCCGGCCGTCCGCCGTCGCCAGGCGCTCGGCCTCCGCGAGGCTCCGCGTACGGTCCAGGGCGCGGGTGAAGCCGGGCGCCACGTCGTCGAAGCCGGAGCGCCGCAGGATCTCCCGCGGCACGGCGCCGGACAGCCGTCGTTCCTCCACCGTGGGCGCGCCGTCGGTGGAGGCGGGGGTGGCGGGGGTGCCGGCCGCGGCGGCCGGCGCGAGCGGGGCGCAGGCGAGGAGGACGGCGCCCAGGGCGCCCGACCGGGCCGCCCGGCGCGCCCTGCGCGCTATGTCACTGGGTCTCATGGGACGGAAGGAAATCACCGAGGCCGGGCTTTGCGATAGAGGCATGTCAACTCTCTGCGTGCGGTGGTGATTTCAGGCCACAATGGCGAGATGGACATAGTGCAGCTCTGCGCCGATCCGCTCATATCCTCCGGACACTCCCTGGCGGCCGCACTGTTCGATCCCAGAGCCGGTCAAGGGGCCCGGCAGTTCGCCGAGTTGGCCCTCGCCCTGCTCCTCTCCTCGCTCATCGGCCTGGAGCGCGAACTCCAGCAGAAGAGCGCGGGACTGCGCACCCACACCCTGGTGGGCGTGGGCAGCGCGCTGTTCGTGGAGGTCTCCATCCACGGCTTCGGCGCCCTGGGCGACATGACGGGCGCCCGCCTGGACGGCTCGCGGGTGGCCGCGCAGATCGTCTCCGGCATCGGTTTCATCGGCGGCGGCCTCATCTTCGTCCGCCGCGACGCGGTGCGCGGCCTGACGACGGCCGCGACCATCTGGCTGACCTGCGCGGTCGGCATGGCCTGCGGCGGCGGGCTGCCGCTGCTGGGCGCCGCCGCGACCGTCGTGCACTTCCTGGTCGTCCGCGGCTTCCCTGTGATGACGCGCCGCCTGGCCGTGGCACCGACCGCCGAACGGGTCGAGCTGCGGCTGAACTACCGCACCCGCAGGGGTGTGCTGGGCCGGGTGCTGGAGCTGTGCACCCAGCGGGGCTTCCGGGTCATGGACGTCCACATCGACGCCGATGCCGGTGCCGACGGCGCTCCGGACAAGGCGAAGGGCAAGGCCCGGGAGGCGGGCGTGGTGCTGGGCCTGGAGGGCAAGGGCTCCGCGCACCCCCTGGTGGAGGAGCTGACGGACTGGGACGGCGTCCTCGGCGTGGGCCTGCGCGCCCACCACGACAGCACCGAATGACGCGCTCCGGCGCCGGTGGAGGGCCAGTGATCCCTAAAACGGGTGAACTCGCTTAGGGGAACGGCCCGTTCATCGGATACCGTGCGGGCAGAAGGCGGACGCGGCTTCCGCGCACGCCTTCTGCCACGGCCCGCGCCCCGTCGTACGGGCGCGCGCGGCGCCGGCCGTCCGGGGCGAGGGTACGGACGCCGGCGGTCGCGGCCGCTTCAGTCCGCGGCGTTCCGGCGTTCGCGGCGGACCGGGCCGTGCGTGGCGGCCGGCTCTCCGGCCGCCTCCCGGGCGAGGGGCGGGACCACCTGACAGGTCCCGTCCCTTCCCTCGGACAGCACCCGCCGGAGAGCACCCGCCGGGCAGCGCTCGCCGGGCAGGCCCTACGCCTCCGGTGGCCGCGCGGCCGTGATGGTCCGGTAGGCGAGCCCGGCCAGCTCCGCCTGGCCCTCCTTGCTGGGGTGGAACCAGTCCCACGGGCTCAGCTGCCGCCCGCTGAAGTCGTAGCCGTTGACCCCGGCGTCGTAGCGGCAGAGATCGTCCTTCGCGCAGACGTCCTTCAGCACGGTGTTGTACTCCGCGACCCGGGCGGACACCTGGGCGCGGCGCGTCTCCGACTCCTCGTCCAGCCGCTCGGCGTCGCGCAGCATGGACGGGCAGATGGACCCCAGCTTCCAGACCTGACGCCCCATCATGCTCCTGCGCCCCTCGGACCACAGCCGTTTGAGGTTGGGGATGCCGGCGACGTAGACCTGGGAGCGGGGCAGGGTCGTGCGGAGCTCCTTCAGGGAGTCCGTGAAGTCCTTGCGGAAGGAGTCCACCGGCGTCATCTCGGCCACATTCGCGCGGCAGGCGTCATTGGCGCCGAGCAGGACGGTCACCAGCTGCGGCCGGTGGGCGACCGCCGCACGCATCTGGCCCGGCAGGTCCGCCATCCGGGCGCCGGTGCGGGCCAGGTTCCAGCTGCTGGTCTGCGGCGATGCCAGCAGGCGGCGGGCCAGGCTGTCGACGTCGGTGCCGGTGGCCCAGGAGACCTCGGGGCAGTCCTTGAGCAGCGAGCAGGCGTCGAAGCCGCGGGTGATGGAGTCGCCGAGGGAGGCGATCGAGGTGGGCCTGGTGTTCCAGGCCGGGCGAGTGGGGCTCGGTTTCGCGACAGCCGCCTCGCGCTCCGTACCGCCGTCGCCGCAGCCGGTGACCAGCAGTGCGGCGGAGAGCAGCGCCAGAGCCGTCCGTACGGTTCCGGCCCGCGTCCGCCTCGTGCTGGCGCCCATCGTCGTGTCCCCCTCCGGCCGGGTGATATCTGTCCGGGACCGACGGTACGTCACCCCCGGCGCGTCGCCGCACGGTAGCTTTTCCCCGGGTGATCGGGTCCGCCCGGCATCTTTCGCACCACGGCGCCACGGCATCACAACACGTCACATCCTGTCCCTTTTCAGGAGAAACGCTCCCGATGGTGTTTACTGTTGGTAACCTCGCGGGCTGGTGCGGGAGTGGCCATTGGGGCAGAATGACTGCTGCCCCGGGCGGGACCGTCACGGGTGCGAGGCCGCTGGGGAAGGCGAACCTCGAACCTCACGGGAGGTCCCGGTGACGACACGTGGAGTCCTCTACGTGCACTCCGCGCCGCGCGCGCTCTGCCCGCACGTCGAATGGGCCGTGGCGGGCGTCCTCGGAGTGCGCGTCACCCTCGACTGGATCCGGCAGCCGGCCGCCGCCGGCACCTGGCGCTCCGAGTTCTCCTGGCAGGGCCAGGCCGGCACCGCCTCCCGGCTCGCCTCCGCCCTGCGCGGCTGGCACCTGCTCCGCTTCGAGGTGACCGCCGAACCCTGCGCCACCGCCGAGGGCGAGCGCTACAGCTCCACCCCCGACCTGGGCATCTTCCACGCCGTCACCGGCATCCACGGCGACATCCTCGTCCCCGAGGACCGGCTGCGGGCCGCGCTCGCACGCGCCGGGCGCGGCGAGAGCGACCTCGCCGCCGAGGTCGCCAAGCTCCTCGGCAAGCCCTGGGACGACGAGCTGGAGCCGTTCCGCCACGCCGGCGAGGGCGCGCCCGTCCGCTGGCTGCACCAGGTGGTCTGAGCCCGCGGGTCGGCTTGCGGTGGAGCGCGCTCCACCGCCTAGCGTGACCGCATGTCCGACACCCTGTCAGCAGCCGTTCTCGGTACGGGAACCATGGGCGCGCCCATGGCCCGCAACCTCGCCCGCGCGGGCCTCGGCGTCCGCGCCTGGAACCGTAGCCGCGCCAAGGCCGAGCCGCTCGCCGCGGACGGTGTGAAGGTCGCCGGCACGCCCGCCGAGGCCGTCCGGGGCGCCGACGTCGTCCTCACCATGCTCCACGACGGCCCCGCGGCCCTGGAGGTGATGCGCGCCGCCGCACCCGGACTCGCCCCCGGCACCCTGTGGGCGCAGTCCTCCACCGCCGGGCTCGACGCGCTCGGCGAGCTGGCCGCCTTCGCCCGCGAGGCCGGGCTCGTCCTCGTCGACGCCCCGGTGCTGGGCACCCGGCGCCCGGCCGAGGAGGGGACGCTCACGGTGCTGGCCGCGGGCCCCGCCGCCGTGCGCGACCGCCTCGCCCCCCTCTTCGACGCCATCGGCACCCGGACCCTCTGGGTGGGCGACGACGCCGAGGCCGGCGCCGCCAGCCGCCTCAAGCTCGTCGTCAACAGCTGGATTCTCACCGTCACCCACGGCACCGCCGAGGCGCTGGCGCTCGCCGCCGGGCTGGGCGTGGACCCGGCGCGCTTCCTGGAGGCGGTCACCGACGGCCCGCTGGACATGGGCTACCTCCGGGCCAAGTCCGCCCTGCTGCTCCAGGAGCGCCTCACCCCGCCGAGCTTCGCCACCACGACGGCCGAGAAGGACGCCCGGCTGATCCTCGAGGCGGGGGAGGCGGCCGGGGTGAGCCTCGACGTCACGGCGGCGGGCGCCGAGCGGTTCCGCCGCGCGATCGAGCGCGGCCACGGCGAGGAGGACATGATCGCCTCCTACTTCGCCAGCTTCGCGGACCGCGGGAACGCCTGAGCGCGGCGGGTACGCGCGAGGGCCCGGCCCCGTATCACCGAGGTGATACGGGGCCGGGCCCTTCACTGACAGGGGCGCCGGATCAGACCGTGCGCAGCGCCAGCACCACGTTGTGGCCGCCGAAGCCGAACGAGTTGTTGATCGCGGCGATGGGGCCCTCGGGCAGCGGGCGCGGCTCGTCGCGGACGATGTCCGCGTCGATGTCCGCGTCCAGCTCGTCGACGTTGATGGTCGGCGGGGCGGTGCGGTGGTGGAGGGCGAGGACGGTGACGACCGTCTCGACGCCGCCGGCACCGCCGAGCAGGTGGCCCGTCATCGACTTCGTCGCGGACACCGCGACGTGGTCCAGGTCGTCACCGAGGATCTTGCGCAGCGCCTTGATCTCGGCCGCGTCGCCCTGCGGGGTGGAGGTGGCGTGCGCGTTGAGGTGCACGACCTCCGACGGCTTGAGGTCGGAGGTGTCCAGGAGGTTCTGGAGCGCCGCCGCGATGCCGCGGCCGGTGGGCTCGGGCTGCGCGATGTGGTGGCTGTCCGCGGACAGGCCCTGGCCCAGCAGCTCGCAGTAGACGCGGGCGCCGCGCTCGGCGGCGTGCTCGGCCGACTCCAGGATGACGATGCCGGCGCCCTCGCCGAGGACGAAGCCGTCACGGGCCGTGTCGTAGGGGCGGGAGGCCTTGGTGGGCTCGTCGTTGTTCTTGGACATCGCCATCATGCTGGCGAAGGCCGCGACGGGCAGCGGGTGGATGGCCGCCTCGGTGCCGCCGGCGACGACGACGTCGGCACGGCCGGAGCGGATCATCTCGTAGGCGTAGCCGATGGCCTCGGCGCCCGACGCGCAGGCGCTGACCGGGGTGTGGACGCCCGCCTGGGCGTTCACCTCCAGGCCGACGTTGGCGGAGGGGCTGTTGGGCATCAGCATCGGCACGGTGTGCGGGGAGACGCGCCGGGCGCCCTTCTCCCGGAGCACGTCGTACTGGTCGAGCAGGGTGGTCACGCCGCCGATGCCGGAGGCCACGACGGTGCCCAGGCGCTCGGGGGTGATGGCGGGGTCCTCGCCGGCCTTGGCGGTGAAGCCCGCGTCCGCCCACGCCTCGCGCGCGGCGATCAGCGCGAACTGCGCCGAACGGTCGAGCTTGCGGAGCATGGGGCGGGGAAGGACGTCGGCGGGGTCGACGGCCGCGGTCGCGGCGATGCGGACGGGCAGCTCGGTGAACCGCTCGTCCTCCAGGGACGTCGCGCCGGAACGCCCGGCGAGCAGCCCTTCCCAGGTCGATGCGCTGTCGCCACCCAGCGGTGTGGTTGCGCCGATACCGGTGACGACCACGGTGCGATTGGTCGGATTCACAGGAATTGTCTCCACGTGTAGAGGTGCTGGAACCGCCACCGCCGGGGTGGCGACGAACGCTGGATCAGGCCTGGTGCTTCAGGATGTAGTCGGCAGCGTCGCCGACCGTCTTGAGGTTCTTGACGTCCTCGTCCGGGATCTTGACGTCGAAGCGCTCCTCGGCGGCGACGACGACCTCGACCATGGACAGCGAGTCGACGTCCAGGTCGTCGGTGAAGGACTTGTCCAGCTGGACGTCCTCGACCGGGATGCCGGCGATCTCGTTGACGATCTCGGCGAGACCCTCGAGGATCTCCTTCTCGGTGGCAGCCATGTGGCGCTCCTTCTATCGATAGTGCGGTGTTCTGCTAAGGAAACTGCTGAGGCGGTGAGCCTTGCCGGCGCCCGGACCGGGCCGGGAACCGTGGATCTCGCCTAGGGGAGGGTAACGACCGTGGCGGCGTACACGAGACCCGCCCCGAAGCCGATGAGGAGCGCGGTGTCCCCGCTCTTCGCGGCTCCGGTCGCCAGGAGGCGCTCCATGGCCAGCGGAATGGAGGCCGCGGACGTGTTGCCCGTGGTCTCCACGTCGCGGGCGACCGTCACGCTGTCGGGCAGCCTGAGGGTCTTGACCATCGAATCGATGATCCGCATGTTCGCCTGGTGCGGGATGAAGACGTCCAGGTCCTCCGGACTGACCCCGGCCGCGTCCAGCGCCTGCTGTGCGATCTTCGCCATTTCGAAGACGGCCCAGCGGAAGACCGCCTGACCCTCCTGGGTGATGGCGGGGAACCGGACGTCCGTCTCCTCACGGTAGACGTCCCAGGCCACCGTCTGCTTGATGGTCTCGGCCTTGTCGCCCTCCGAGCCCCATACGACGGGACCGATCGCCGGCTCCTTGGAGGGGCCGACGACCACGGCGCCGGCCCCGTCACCGAACAGGAAGGCCGTGGCACGGTCCTCCAGATCGGTCAGGTCCGACAGCCGCTCGACGCCGATGACCAGGACGTACTCCGCGGAGCCGCCGGTCACCATGTCCTTGGCCATGGTCAGGCCGTAGCCGAAGCCCGCGCAGCCGGCCGAGATGTCGAAGGCGGCGGGCCTGCCCGCGCCCACCTTGTGGGCGATCTCGGTCGCGACGGCGGGAGTCTGCTTGAAGTGCGAGACCGTCGAGACGATCACGGCGCCGATCTGCACGGGGTCGATACCGGCGTCGGCGATCGCCTTGCCGGCCGCCTCGAGGGACATCGCGGTCACGGTCTCGTCGGGCCCGGCCCAGTGGCGGGTGGCGATGCCCGAGCGCGAGCGGATCCACTCGTCCGAGGAGTCGATGTGCTTGAGGATCTCCTCGTTCGGCACCACCCGCGCGGGGCGGTAGCCACCCACGCCCATGATGCGTGCGTACGCGGCGCCCTTGGCGGGCTTGATCTTCGCGGTCATGGTCGACGAACTCCTTATTCGGCCGGGGTCGCGTGCTCGGCGATCAGCTCGCGGGCCTTGTCGAGGTCGTCGGGCGACTTCAGCGCGACGGTCGCGACCCCCGGCAGGGCGCGCTTGGCCAGGCCGACGAGGGTGCCGCCGGGCGACAGCTCGACGATGCCGGTGACGCCCAGCTCCTTGAAGGTCTCCATGCACAGGTCCCAGCGGACCGGGTTGGCCACCTGGCCCACCAGGCGCGCGACGACGTCCGTGCCGCCGGTGACGACCCGCCCGTCCTTGTTGGAGACGTAGCGGGTGTGGGGGTCGGCGGGGGCCAGCTCGCTCACCGCGGCCTCGAGGGCGGAGACCGCCGGGGCCATGTGGTGGGTGTGGAAGGCGCCCGCCACCTTGAGCGCCACGGCCTTGCGGGTGCCCTCGGGCAGCTCCTCGGCCAGGGCCGCGAGCTGCTCCATGGTGCCCGCGGCGACGATCTGGCCGGCGCCGTTGACGTTGGCGGGGGTCAGGCCGAGCTTCTCCAGGTGCGGCAGCACCACGTCGGGGTCGCCGCCCAGGAGCGCGGACATGCCGGTCGGGGTGACGGTGGCGGCCTCGGCCATGGCCAGACCGCGCTTGCGCACGAGCCCCATGGCGGCCTCGTCGGACAGGACACCGGTCAGCGCGGCGGCGGCGAGCTCGCCCACGCTGTGACCGGCGGCGGCGCCCACGAGACGGGCGAAGTCCTCCGCCGTCGGGAACAGCTGCTGCGCCGACAGCAGCGCGGACGCGACGAGCAGCGGCTGGGCCACCGCGGTGTCACGGATCGCGTCGGCGTCGGCCTTCGTGCCGTAGTGGACGAGGTCCAGGTCGATGGCGGCCGACCAGGTCCGCAGGCGGTCTTCAACGCCGGGGAGGTCGAGCCACGGGGTCAGATAGCCGGGGGTCTGAGCACCCTGGCCGGGAGCGACGAGTACGAGCACCCTCACACTCTCTCTCGTGGGCGGTCTTGCTCACCCGTGGGGACAGGGACCAAGAACCGTCAGGGGAATTGTTGACGTTCGACAAAAGCCCCCGGGCGTCATTCCGTGTCGGCCAGGCGCCCGAGGATCAGTGCGATTCGAAGCGTAAAGGCCGAACGGACATCAGAGGGTGACCATCCGGTGACATCCGTCACACGTCGGAGGCGGTATCGCACGGTGTTGGGGTGGACGAAGAGCATCCGCGCCGCCCCCTCCAGGCTGCTCGCCTGTTCCAGGTAGACACTCAGCGTCTCCAGGAGGGCCGAGCCGGCCTCCTCCAGCGGTCTGTAGATCTCCTCCACCAGCTGGTCCCGCGCGGCCGGGTCGCCGGCCATCGCCCGCTCGGGGAGCAGGTCGTCGGCGAGCACCGGACGGGGGGCGTCCGGCCAGGCCGCGCAGGCCTTCAGACCGGCGGCGGCGGCCTGCGCGGAGCGGGTCGCGGCCAGCAGGTCGCCCACCACGGGGCCGGCCACCACGGGGCCGGCGGCGAACGGGCCGATCAGCGCCTTCGCCGCCTGCAACGGGTTCTCGGCGCCGCCGGCGATCACCACCAGCCGGTCGCCCAGCACCCCCGTCAGGACCTGGAGCTTCGCGTGCCGCGCGGCCCGGCGGATCGCCTCCACGGTCAGCTCGCTGTCCCCGTTGGGGGCCGTGCCCAGCACCACCGCGACATGGGCCGGCGCGCTCCAGCCCAGCGCCGCGGCGCGGGACAGCGCGCCCTCGTCCGCCTCGCCCGACAGCACGGCGTTGACCACCAGCGACTCCAGCCGGGCGTCCCACGCGCCCCGCGCCTCGGCGGCCTGCGCGTACACCTGGGCGGTGGCAAAGGCGATCTCCCGGGCGTACACCAGCAGCGCCTCGCGCAGCGCGGACTCGTCGCCGGGCGCGGCCACCTCGTCGATGGCCGACTCCATGACCTCGATGGTCGTGCGGACCATCTCCACGGTCTGGCGCAAAGTGATCGCCCGGGTCAGCTCGCGCGGCGCGGTGCCGAAGACGTCCGTGCTGATCGCCTGGGGGGTCTCCGGATGCCGGAACCACTCGGTGAACGCGGCGATGCCGGCCTGGGCGACCAGACCGATCCAGGACCGGTTCTCCGGGGGCATCGCCCGGTACCACGACAGCTGGGCGTCCATCCGGGCGATGGCCGCGGCGGCCAGCGTCCCCGATGACTTCTCGAGGTTGCGCAGGGTGGCGCTGTGCGGGTGCGGGGTGTCAGCAACTGGTTCAGGCACGGGGACAAGCCTGCCTTATTCGGGTGGGGTACGGCGCCGCCGGGCCCCCGCGGGGCTACGGTGGCCCGGTGATGTACGTGCAACGAGCGGCGGAACGGTTCCGCGGTGGGGACCCGGCGGCGGGCATCGAGACCTGGCACGCGTTCTCGTTCTCGGGCTTCTACGACCCGGACAACGTGCGGTTCGGCCCCCTCGCCGCCTGCAACGAGGAGTGGCTGGCGGGCGGCGCCGGCTTCGTGGAGCACCCCCACCGCGACGTCGAGATCGTTACCTGGGTGGTGGAGGGCGAGCTCACACACGAGGACTCCACCGGGCACACCGCGACGGTCCGCCCCGGCGACGTCCAGCGGCTGAGCGCCGGCACGGGCGTCCGGCACTCCGAACGCAACGCCGGGTCCGTCCCGCTGCGGTTCGTGCAGATGTGGCTGACCCCCTCCGAGCCCGACGGGGAGCCGGAGTACGAGGTGGTGCGGGGCATCGCCGACGGCACGCCGTACGCCCTGGCGCGCGCGGAGGCGGTGCTGCACGTACGGCGGCTGCGGGCGGGGGAGCGCACGGCGCTGCCGGACGCGCCGTGGCTGTACGTCCACGTGGTGCGCGGGCCCGTCCGGCTGGGCGAGGAGGTCCTGCGCGACGGCGACGCGGCGCGCGTCGCGGACGCGGCCGGGCTCACGGCCGAGGCCGTCGGCACCGCCGTCGAGCTGCTGGCGTGGGAGATGCACGCCGAGCCGCACTTCGGCTGACCCGGGGGCTCAGCCCCGGCGGAGCTCCGTCAGGACCGCGTCGGTCAGCAGCGGCCAGGCCTCGATGGCCCACGGGCCGAAGGGGCGGTCCGCCAGGGCCACGCACGCCGCGCCCGCCTCCGGGTCGACCCACAGGAACGTGCCCGCCTGGCCGAAGTGGCCGAACGTCCGGGGCGAGGACCCGGTGCCCGTCCAGTGCTGCGACTTCCGGTCGCGGATCTCGAAACCCAGGCCCCAGTCGTTGGGGCGCTGGTTGCCGTAGCCGGGCAGCACGCCCGCCAGACCCGGGAAGGCCACCGACGTGGCCGCGTCCAGCGTCTGACGGGACAGCAGCCGCGGCGCCTGGAGCTCCGCGGCGAAGCGGGCCAGGTCGCCCACGGTGGAGACGCCGTCCTTGGCGGGCGAGCCGGGGAGGTCCGTCGCCGTCATCCCCAGGGGCTCCAGCACCGCCTGGCGCAGGTACTCGGCGAAGGGGATGTCCGTCGCCTTGGCGATGTGGTCGCCCAGCACCTCGAAGCCCGCGTTGGAGTAGAGGCGGCGGGTGCCCGGCTCGGCCATGGGACGGTGCTCGTCGAAGGCCAGGCCCGAGGTGTGGGCGAGCAGATGACGGACCGTGGAGCCGACCGGCCCCGCCGGCTCGTCCAGCTCGATGGCGCCCTCCTCGACGGCGATCAGCGCCGCGTACGCGACGAGCGGCTTGGTCACGGACGCCAGCGCGAACCGGTGACCGGTCGGGCCGTGGGATCCGGCCACGGTGCCGTCCGCCCGTACGACGGCCGCCGCCGCGGTGTCCACCGGCCAGTTCTCGATCGTGCGCAGGCTTTCCATGGCCAGGAGCCTAGCGCGATGGCCGATCACCGGCGTATCCCGCTTGCCTGGAGTGCACTCCAAGTCTTTAGCGTGGGGCCACGCACAGGTCCGCGAGGGGGAAACGGTAATGACAGTGATCGACAGCCCACCGCTCGTCACCCGGCCGCCGGCGGGCGGGCAGGCGATGCCGGCGCCGGTCTGTCAGGAGCTCGACCGGCAGCGCCGGCGGCGGCCGGTGGGCCGGGACCGGTTCACGATCAGCGAGGTGTCCGAGTACACCGGGCTCTCCGCGCACACCCTGCGCTGGTACGAGCGCATCGGGCTGATGCCGCACGTCGACCGCTCGCACACCGGTCAGCGCCGCTACACCTGCCGCGACCTGGACTGGCTGGACCTCGTGGGCCGGCTGCGGCTGACGGGCATGCCGGTGGCGGACATGGTGCGCTACGCGGAGCTCGTCCGCGAGGGCGACCACACGGTCGCCGAGCGGGAACGGCTGCTCAGCGTCCACCGCGAGGACGTCCGCAGGCGCATCGAGGAACTGCGCGGCACGCTGGAAGTCCTGGATTACAAGATCGATATCTACGCCGACGCCCGGCGGGCGTCCGCATCCGAAGGAGCCCTACGGACATGAGCAACGAGACGATCGCACGCGTGACCCTCGGCGACGGCGGTCCGGAGGCCGGCGTCCAGGGACTGGGCTGCATGGGCATGAGCTTCGCCTACGGCCCGACCGACGAGGGGGAGGCGCGGGCGACCCTGGAGCGGGCGCTGGAGCTGGGCGTCACCCTCTACGACACCGCCGACTTCTACGGCTACGGGGAGAACGAGCGGTTCATCGCGCCCTTCGTCCGGGCCCACCGGGACCAGGTCGTCCTGGCGACCAAGTTCGCCCTCGACGCCGTCCCCGGCGATCCGGCCGGCCGCGCCATCCGCAATGACCGTCCGTACCTCCGCAAGGCCGTCGAGGCCAGCCTGCGCCGGCTGGGCGTCGACGAGATCGACCTCTACTACATGCACCGCCGCGACCCCGAGGTGCCGCTCCAGGAGTCGGTGGGCGCCATGGCCGAGCTGGTGGCCGAGGGCAAGGTGCGGTACCTGGGGCTCAGCGAGGTGACCGGCCCCGAGCTGCGCGAGGCGCACGCCATCCACCCGATCGCGGCCCTGCAGTCGGAGTGGTCGCTCTTCAGCCGGGACATCGAGACCGCCGTCGTGCCCGCCGCCAAGGAGCTGGGCGTCGCCCTCGTGCCCTACTCGCCGCTCGGCCGCGGCTTCCTGACGGGCGCCTTCACCGACGCCGGCAAGGAACTGTCCGCCGACGACTGGCGCCGCACCCAGCCGCGCTTCACGGGCGAGAACGCCCAGGTCAACGCGGCGCTGCTGGAGCCGCTGCGGACCATCGCCGAGGCCCGGGGCATCACGCTCGCCCAGGTCGCGCTGGCCTGGGTCCAGCAGCGGGCCGACGTCCACGGCCTGACGGTCGTTCCGATCCCCGGTACCCGCAAGCGGAGCCGGCTGGAGGAGAACGTGGGCGCCACCCGCGTCGAGCTGACGGCCGAGGAGCTGGCCGCGCTGGAGCCCGTCGCCGGCAAGGTGGCCGGGAACCGCTACCCGGACATGTCCTTCAGCTCCGCCGGCCGCGAGTAGCGCGGCACCGGCTCACTCGCCCGGGGTGACCAGCCCCGACTCGTAGGCGAAGACGACCGCCTGCGCCCGGTCGCGCAGGTTCAGCTTCGCCAGCACCCGCCCGATGTGGGTCTTCACCGTCTGCTCGGCCAGCACCAGCTCGGCCGCGATCTCCTGGTTCGACAGGCCCCGGGCGATGAGCTCCAGGACCTCCGTCTCACGCGGCGTCAGGCCGTTGAGCCGGACGGAGCGGCCGCGCCGCGGGGCCGGGCGGGCGGCGAAGTCGGCGATCAGACGGCGCGTCACCGAGGGGGCCAGCAGGGCCTCCCCGGCGGCCACGACCCGCACGGCCGAGATCAGATCGGCCGGCGGGGCGTCCTTGAGCAGGAAGCCGGAGGCCCCCGCGCGCAGCGCCTCGTAGACGTAGTCGTCGACGTCGAAGGTCGTCAGCATCAGCACCCGGGGCCGGTGCTCGCCCGGCCGCGCGGGGGCGGCCGGGTCGAGGATGCGCCGGGCGGCCTCCAGGCCGTCCATCTCCGGCATGCGGACGTCCATCAGCACCACGTCCGGGTGGGTGCGCCGGGCGAGCTCCACGCCCTGCCGCCCGTCCGCGGCGTCGCCGACGACGTCGATGTCGGTCTGCGCGGCCAGCAGCGCGGCGAACCCCGCCCGCACCATGGCCTGGTCGTCGACGATGATCACCTTGATGGTCATGCGGCGGGGGGTTCCTCTTCTGCTTCTGCGGTGAACGGAATGCGGGCGGCGACCCGGAAGCCGCCGTCGGGCAGCGGCCCGGTGTCGAGGGTGCCGCCGAGCAGACGGACCCGCTCCCGCATGCCGACCAGGCCGTGGCCCGTGCCGCCGGTCTCTACCGGCCGCGCGGCGGGCCGGGCCGGGGCGGCGTTGACGACCAGCAGGTTCAGGGCCGCGCGGTCCTCGTCGAGCGAGACCGAGACCCGGGTGACCGCGCCCGGCGCGTGCCGCACGACATTGGCCAGGGCCTCCTGCACGATGCGGTACGCGGACAGGTCCACGGCCTGCGGCAGGCCGGCCGGCGGCGGCTCGGGCAGCGACAGCTCCACCGGCACCCCCGTCCGGACCGTCCCCTCGACCAGCTGCGGGATCCTCGCGACGCCCGGCTGCGGGGCCTTCTCGGGGCCGCCGCCCGGCCCGGCCGTGCCGTCCTCGCTGCGCAGCACGCCCAGCAGCCGGCGCATCTCGGTCAGGGACTCCCGCGCGGTGGCGGCGATCGTCCCGAACTCCTCGCGGGCCGCCTCCGGCAGGTCCGCCAGGCGGTACGGGGCGCTGTCGGCCTGCACGGTGATGACCGACATGTGGTGGGCCACCACGTCGTGGAGCTCGCGCGCGATGCGGGCGCGCTCCTCCAGCAGCGTGCGGCGGGCGCGTTCGGCCTCGCTGATGGTCTCCTGCGCGGCGAGCGCGCGCCGGGCCTGGCCGCGCTCGCGCAGCAGGGCGCCGACCACCAGCAGGACGCCGCCGATGAGGACCAGCACGATCCACGAGTTGTTGCTGCGGGCCGGATCGAGGCTCTCCAGCAGGATGCTCGTCGCGCCCAGCAGCGCCCAGGCCGCGGCCAGCACGCGGGGCCGTTCGCGCAGGCCGAGGGCGAGCAGGAGCGCCAGCATCCCGATGATGCCGGGGGGCGTCCACGGCCAGGCCCACTCCCGCTGCGCGGGCACGGTCAGCAGGGTCGCGGCGCAGACGGTGTGGGCGGTGAAGGACACCGCCCAGGCGGCCAGCGGGCGGCTCACGGCGAGCAGCAGCGGCCCCGCCTGGAGGACGGCGAACAGCAGCCCGAGGTCGGGGTTCAGCCCGTACTCGGTGCCCAGCAGCATGGCCGAGGTGGGCAGCAGGATGGCGACGAGGATCCCGGCGACGGCGTACGGCAGGCGGCGCGCGAAGCGGCTGCGGGCGTGGCCCAGGAGGGGCTCGGGCCGCCAGGCGGCGGCGAGCGCGGAACGTACGCGCTGGTGCGGTCGTGAAGGCATGACCGGGCCAGCCTAGGCGGCGGGGCCGGGCGGGGCGTCACCCCCGGGTGCCGGTCCGGATGTCATACCCGGGTATCACCCCGCCCCGCGACGGCCGTCAGAGCTCCGCGAGAAGCTCGGCCTTCTTCGCGCTGAACTCGTCGTCGGTCAGCAGCCCGGCGTCGTGCAGCGCGCCGAGGTGGCGGATGCGGTCGGCGATGCCGCCGGGGTCGGGGCGGGCGGCGGGCGCGCTGTCGCCGGGCGGGGCGGGGGCCGCGGCCCGGACGGCCGCCAGGACCGCCGCGGCGAACGGCAGCGACTCGTGGAGCAGGCCGTAGCCCCGGCCGAACACGACGGCCGCCGGGTCCTGGTCGGCGGCGCCGGGCAGGGCACCGTTCGCGCCGCGGCGCACCAGCCGCAGATGGCCGCCGAGGGTGTCGGGGGAGCGCCACTGGACGCCGGTGAGCTCGGCCACGGCGAAACGCTGGTCGCCGGCCTTCCACTTGGCGGAGGAGGCGCCGCTCCAGAACCACCGGAAAGAGACGTTCCGGCCGTCGAAGGACGCCTTGCCGTCGTACGCCTTGAAGGACGCCGGCGGGACCGGCGGGGCCACCAGATGGCGTTCGGCCGGCTCGCCCGCGTCGGGTCCGAGCTCGGCCCGTATCCGCTCGGCGTAGTACTCGGCGAGCAGCTCGTGCTCGGCCGGCAGCACCAGGCGGTAGGGGTCGCAGCCCTCCTTGAGCTGGCCGTCGGCCGCGTCGGCCAGCGGGTCGGCGCCCGGTCTGGGCACGGCCCGCAGCACCACCGTGCCGTGTCGTCCCGGCGTCTGTTCGACGGCGGCGAGCGCCTCGTAGGGGATGCGCCGCTCGCCGAGCGCCTGGAGCAGCTTCGGTGTGCGGATCCCCCGTTCGAAGCGGATGAGCACGGAGTCGGTGTCGAACTCCCAGACGGTGTGGAAACCGGCCAGCACATCACCCATGCCGCTCATCGTATGCGGCGCCCGTGCGTCCGTCCCCCTTCGTGACGCTACGCGCGTCATGCGGCGGGGATGACCCGGCCCTGGTCCAGACCGGCGGTGCAGTCACTGCTGTCACCCGCGCACCGGACGGAGCCGGGGGCTCCGACTCCGATGCCGGCGAAGTTGGCGAGGCTGGTGGTGCCCGGGGCGAAGTAGCCGGTGTGCCCGCGCGAGCCGGCGGCCGACAGCACACGCGCCCCGAAGCCCGCGGAGACCGGGTCGGCGCCGTGGCCCAGACCGCCGACCTCCATGTGCGGCACGCCCTGGATCCAGTCGTCCGCGTCGCGCGTCGCCCAGACCCGGGCGGTCGTGCCCAGGTCGGAGACGTGCTCGGCGCGCATGCCGGGGCTGCCGGCCACCGCCACGTCGGTCACCCGCGACGGGATGTCGCGGGCGGCGACGCCGCACACCACCGAGCCGTAGCTGTGGCAGAACAGCGAGACCTCGGAGGTGCCGGGCAGGCCGCGCACCATCCGGCGCAGCCGCAGCGCGCCCTCGGCGGCGAGCTTGCCGGTCGCGGCGTCCATGCCGACGCCGACCGGCGAGGTGTAGTCGGCCCAGGCGACGACGGCCGTCCTGGTGCCGGGACCCGCCTTCCGCTCGGCGGCGTAGAGCGACCGGGCCATGCCGACCGGGGCGCTGTACGCGCGCTGGGACTTCTCGAAGGTCAGGACGTTGGTGTCGACGCCGGGGACGATCACCGAGACCCGCTCGGCGCGGTCGAGGTCGCCGAAGACCTCCGCGACGCGGCCGGCCCCGCTCGCGTCGAACGCGAGGATCTGGCGGTCGTCGGCGAGCAGCGACTCGAAGCGGTGCATCCGGCGGGTGGCCTCGTAGCGGCCGGCCGGGGTGAGGGCGCTGTCGTGGGTGCGCCGCTCCTCGGCGGAGCGGGCCCGGGCGAGCGCGATCCGGTTGGCCTGATAGCGCAGCCGCACGGGGGCGCCGGCGAGGTTGCCGACGACCAGGGGATAGCGCTCGGCGAGGCGCTCGCGCTGACCGGCGGTGAGCGTGCCGAAGAAGCGGCCCAGGGTGGTGGCGTCGGAGTCGGGGGAGGGCAGCGGCCGGCCGCCCACGGAGCCGTGCAGCCATTCCCTGACCGCCGCCGCGCGCGGGTCGGCGGGCGCCCGGTGCGCTCTGACGGCGGTCCAGCCGGTCGTGGCGAGCATGACGAAGACCACGGCCAGCGCGAGGAGCGCGCGCCAGACCGTGGTCGCGTTCGTCCAGGGAATGGAGGAGGAGTCGAGCTCCGGGAAAGAAGTCACCGCCGACCACAGTAGGAGAAAACCGCTTGCGTCCGGGAAGTCGGTGAGCTATCTCACGTTTGGATCAACGGCAATTGGGCGCGGTGGAACGCCCTTTGATCAAGAACGCCAGTTTTCCGTCAGTGCCGGACCGATCTGGTCCAAGTAGTGCGCCGTCGTGCGCCGGAGCTCGGCCAGATCGTCCCCGCCCGCCCCCTCGGCCGCCTCCGCCCAGAGCTTGTTGGTCTCCCGCATCACCCCGCCGAACGCGGCGACGAGGATGCGCGGCCGCGGGTCCTGCGGCGGCAGCCCCTCCCGGCGGGCGATCTCCGCCGCCAGCCGGTCCTCCAGCCCGGCGATCCGGCGCAGATGCGCGGCCAGCAGCTGCGGCGTCTCCTGGATCATGCGGTACGTCCTCAGGTACAGCTCCAGCGGCACCACCGCCTCGATGGCCTCCTCGATGCCCTCCCAGGAGGCGAGCACCGCCGTGCGCAGCACGGTGAGCGGCGACTCCTCGGCGGGACGCGCCAGGACGGCGGCGAGGAACCGGGACTCGGCCATCTCCTGGACGTCGAGCGCGGCCTCCTCCTTGCTGGAGAAGTAGCGGAAGAAGGTGCGCTGCGAGACGTCCGCGGCGGCGGCGATCTCGTCGACGGTCGTGCCCTCGTAGCCCCTGAGCGAGAACAGCTCCAGCGCCGAGCGGACCAGGGCGTCCCGGGTCCGCCGCTTCTTGCGCTCACGCAGGCCGGGCGCACCCTCGATCGCGTGCATGGTCGCCTCTTCTCGCTGTGTTTCCGCTGCTCAGGATAGCTGTGGCCGAACTGACAGATCGCGACGATCGAAACCGATAGTCAAGTGTCAGTGACTGACATAATCTCGGGAGCATGACTCGGACCACCGTCGCCGAGGCGACGCCGGACCTCGGGCACCGCGGCACGGGACTGCGGGGCCATCCCTGGCTGACGCTCATATCGGTCGCGATCGGCGTGATGATGGTCGCGCTCGACGGCACGATCGTCGCCATCGCCAATCCCGCCATCCAGAAGGACCTGGGCGCCTCGCTCGCCGACGTCCAGTGGATCACCAACGCCTATCTCCTCGCCCTCGCCGTCGCCCTGATCACCGCGGGCAAGCTCGGCGACCGCTTCGGCCACCGCCTGATCTTCCTCATCGGTACCACCGGATTCGCCCTGTCCTCCGGACTCATCGCCCTCTCCGGCAGCGTGTCGACGGTCGTCGGGTTCCGGGTGCTCCAGGGCCTGTGCGGTGCGCTGCTGATGCCGGCCGCGCTCGCGCTGCTGCGCGCCACCTTCCCGGCCGAGAAGCTCAACATGGCCATCGGCCTGTGGGGCATGGTCATCGGCGCCTCCACCGCCGGCGGCCCGATCGTCGGCGGGCTGCTCGTCGAACACGTCAACTGGCAGTCGGTCTTCTTCATCAATGTGCCGGTGGGCGCCGCCGCCCTCGCCCTCGGCCTGATCATCCTCAGGGACCACCGGGCCGAGCGGTCCCCGAAGTCCTTCGACCTGCCGGGCATCGTGCTGCTGTCGGGCGCGATGTTCTGCCTGATCTGGGCGCTGATCAAGGCCACCGACTGGTCGTGGGGCGACGCCCGGACGCTCGGCTTCCTGGGCGTCTCCCTGCTCTGCTTCGTCCTCTTCGCCGTCTGGGAGCTCAGGGCGCGCGAGCCGCTGCTGCCGCTCGGCCTCTTCCGGTCCGTGCCGCTGTCCGCGGGCACGGTCCTCATGCTGATGATGGCGTTCGCCTTCATGGGGGGCGTCTTCTTCGTCACGTTCTACCTCCAGAACGTGCACGGCATGACCCCCGTCACGGCCGGTCTCCATCTGCTGCCGCTCACCGGGATGATGATCGTGGCCGCCCCCGCGGCGGGCGCGGTGATCACCCGGACCGGCCCGCGCCTCCCCCTGGTCACCGGCATGCTCTGCACGGCCGCGGCCTGCTTCGGGATGTCCACGCTCGAACCCGGCACCGGCACGGCCACCATGTCGGTGTGGTTCGCGCTGCTGGGCCTCGGCCTGTCCCCGGTGATGGTCGGGGCCACCGACGTCATCGTCGGCAACGCCCCGCTGGAGCACGCCGGCGTCGCCGGCGGCCTCCAGCAGGCCGCCATGCAGGTCGGCGGCTCGCTGGGCACGGCCGTGCTGGGCGCGGTCGTCGCCACCCGGGTGGACCACCTGCTGCCGGAGAAGTGGGCCGCCGCCGGGCTGCCGCCGGCCCCGCCCGAGCGGATGGCCCAGGCCGCCGACGCCGTCCAGGTCGGCGTGGCGCCGGTGCCGCCGGGCACCCCGCCGGAGGCCGCGGCACGGATTTCGGCCGTCGCGCATGACACGTTCGTGGCAGGAATGAACGTTGCCTTCACCGTCGCCGGCTGTGTGGCGCTGGTCGCCGCGGTCGTCGCCCTCTTCACCAAGCGGGGCGCGAACGCCGGGGCCGGCGCGGGTGCCGGCCACATCTGAGGCCGGCGGACCACGGGTCGGCGGACGGGGGGGGGGGGGGGGGGGGGGGGGGGGGGGGGGGGGGGGGGGGGGGGGGGGGGGGGGGGGGGGGGGGGGGGGGGTGGGGGGTTGTGT
>NZ_JBWKFM010000005.1:0-122857 GCF_056434285.1 Streptomyces sp. NPDC044063 | reverse complement strand
TTTTCTCTCCCCCCCCCCTCTCCCCCCTCCCCCCCCCCCTCCCACCCCCCCCCCCCCCCCCCCCCCCCCCCCCCCCCCCCCCCCCCCCCCCCCCCCCCCCCCCCCCCCCCGGCCGTCTTCCCCTATCAGGGCCTGGCCTGCCCGGCGCCCTTGGCAGCGGTGATCACCGCTCGGAAGACTCCTGCCCGTTCGGACAACCGAGTGGGGGAGGAACCCTGATGCGTACGCACACCCGTGTCACGACCCTGGCCGCGACCGTCCTCGCCGCCGCGCTGGCCCTCGTCACCGCGCCGGCGGCGAGCGCCAAGCCCGCCGGCGGCACCGGCGGCACCTGCGCCGCCGGGCAGCTGTGCCTGTGGCCGAAGACGGAATTCCGGGGGCAACGGCAGGTGAGCGAGCTGGCCGGCATCGACATCGAGAGCTGCGTGAGCCTGCCGGCCGGGACGACGGCGGCGTCACTGGTGAACCGGACGGGGAGGCCGGTGACGACGTACCAGAGCGCGACGTGCGCGGAGACGGGCGAGTTCGACACGTATCCCTCCGGGTCGTGGGTGCCGGAGTCGCCGTACGTGGTGCGGGCGTACAAGGTGTGGGAGCGCTGAGCACTGTCGATGTCCGCGGGTACGGCTGAGCCCCGGTCGGTTTTCACCGGCCGGGGCTCAGGCGCTAGATCAGCTGACCGTCAGCGCGAGCGATCAGGCGTCGCCGCCGGCGGCGCCGGGGTCGGCCGCCGCCACGTCCAGGAGCTGGTAGCGGTCGATGGCCTGCTTCAGGGCCGAGCGGTCGATCTTGCCCTCCTTGGCGAGCTCGGTGAGCACCGCCAGGACGATCGACTGCACGTCGATGTGGAAGAAGCGACGGGCCGCGCCACGCGTGTCCGCGAAGCCGAAGCCGTCGGCGCCCAGCGAGGTGTACGTGCCGGGCACCCAGCGCGCGATCTGGTCCGGGACGGCGCGCATCCAGTCGGACACGGCCACCTTCGGGCCCTCGGCGCCGGCGAGCTTGCTGGTCACGTACGGGACGCGCTGCTCCTCCTCCGGGTGCAGGAGGTTGTACTCCTCCACCGCGATGGCGTCGTTGCGCAGCTCGTTCCAGGAGGTCGCCGACCAGACGTCCGCCTTGACGTTCCACTCCTCGGCGAGGACGCGCTGGGCCTCGATCGCCCACGGCACGGCCACACCGGAGGCCATGATCTGCGCCGGGATGGCGCCCGCCTCGCCCTGCTTGAACCGGTACAGACCCTTGAGGATGCCCTCGGCGTCCACGTTCTCCGGCTCGGCCGGGTGCTGGATCGGCTCGTTGTAGACGGTGAGGTAGTAGAAGATGTCCTCGTTTTCCTCGGCGGTCCCGCCGTACATGCGGCGGAGACCGTCCTGGACGATGTGCGCGATCTCGAAGCCGAACGCCGGGTCGTACGCGACGACGCCGGGGTTGGTCGAGGCCAGCAGGTGCGAGTGGCCGTCGGCGTGCTGGAGGCCCTCACCGGTCAGGGTGGTGCGACCGGCGGTGGCGCCGAGGACGAAGCCGCGGGCCAGCTGGTCGGCCATCTGCCAGAACTGGTCGCCGGTGCGCTGGAACCCGAACATCGAGTAGAAGACGTAGATCGGGATCAGCGGCTCGCCGTGCGTGGCGTAGGCGGAGCCGGCGGCGATCAGCGAGGCGGTGCAGCCCGCCTCGGAGATGCCGTCGTGCAGCATCTGACCGGTCGGGGACTCCTTGTACGCGAGCAGCAGCTCGCGGTCCACGGCCTCGTACTGCTGGCCCAGCGGGTTGTAGATCTTCGCCGAGGGGAACAGCGAGTCCATGCCGAAGGTGCGGTACTCGTCGGGGGCGATCGGCACGAAGCGCTTGCCGATCTCCTTGTCCCGCATGAGGTCCTTGAGCAGGCGGACGAACGCCATGGTGGTGGCGATCGACTGCTGGCCGGAGCCCTTCTTGGTGGGCGCGTAGGCCTTGTCGCCCGGCAGGACGAGCGGCTTGGAGCGGTCCACACGCGACGGTACGTAGCCGCCCAGCGCCTTGCGCCGGTCGTGCATGTACTGGATCTCTTCCGAGTCCTTGCCCGGGTGGTAGTACGGCGGGAGGCCGGACTCCAGCTCCTTGTCCGCGATCGGGATGTGGAGGCGGTCGCGGAAGCGCTTCAGGTCCTCGACCGTGAGCTTCTTCATCTGGTGGGTCGCGTTGCGGCCCTCGAAGTTCGGGCCGAGCGTCCAGCCCTTGACCGTCTGGGCCAGGATCACGGTCGGCTGGCCCTTGTGGGCCTTGGCCGCCGCGTAGGCCGAGAAGATCTTGCGGTGGTCGTGACCGCCACGGCCCAGGTGGAGGATCTGGTCGTCGGTCATGCCCTCGACCATCTTGCGGAGACGGTGGTCGTCGCCGAAGAAGTGATCGCGGATGTACGCGCCGGTCTCGGTGGCGTACGTCTGGAACTGGCCGTCCGGGGTGCTGTTGAGCTTGTTGACCAGGATGCCGTCGCGGTCCTGGGCCAGCAGCGGGTCCCAGGAGCGGTCCCACACCAGCTTGATCACGTTCCAGCCGGCGCCGCGGAACTGCGACTCCAGCTCCTGCATGATCTTGCCGTTGCCGCGCACCGGGCCGTCGAGGCGCTGGAGGTTGCAGTTGACCACGAAGGTCAGGTTGTCCAGGCCCTCGCGAGCGGCCAGGGACAGCTGGCCGAGCGACTCCGGCTCGTCCATCTCGCCGTCGCCGAGGAACGCCCAAACGTGGGACTTGGAGGTGTCGGCGATGCCGCGCGCCTCCATGTAGCGGTTCATCCGGGCCTGGTAGATCGCGCCGAGCGGGCCGAGGCCCATCGAGACGGTCGGGAACTCCCAGAAGTCCGGCATCAGACGCGGGTGCGGGTACGACGACAGGCCGTAGGGGGCCTTCGACTTCTCCTGGCGGAACGCGTCCAGCTGCTGCTCGGACAGTCGGTCGAGCAGGAAGGCACGGGCGTAGACGCCGGGGGAGGCGTGGCCCTGGAAGAAGATCTGGTCGCCGCCGTCGCCGCCGTCCTTGCCCCGGAAGAAGTGGTTGAAGCCCACGTCGTACAGGGAGGCGGAGGAGGCGAAGGTGGCGATGTGGCCGCCGACACCGATGCCCGGGCGCTGCGCGCGCGAGACCATGACGGCCGCGTTCCACCGGGTCGCGTTGAGGATCTTGCGCTCGATCTCCTCGTTGCCGGGGAAGAACGGCTCGTCCTTGGTGGCGATGGTGTTGACGTAGTCCGTGCTGCGCATCTCGGGCACGGCGACGCGCTTCTCGCGCGCCCGCTCGATCAGGCGAAGCATGAGGTAGCGGGCACGTTCCCGGCCTCGCTCATCGACGGCTGCGTCGAGCGAGTCGAGCCATTCCTGGGTCTCTTCGGGATCGAAGTCCGGGACCTGGCTGGGAAGGCCGCCAATGATGATCGGGTTGCGATCGGATCCGGAAGCCACGCTGTTCCTTCGCTGTTCGGGGCATGTGCTCTGCACGCGGGTCATGCTGCGCACGCGGTCAAATACTTCTCTGCTGTTATGTCGCGCCGGCTCCCATCGTGGACCGCGGCGGCGGAAACGTCATCTCTACTGAGCGGTAACCACCACTCTCGAGACGAAGCCTCGGATGTTGGTCGCCCGGGGCGGCCAAATCGCAACCTTACGCCCCCATAGGGGGTCCTCCGCGTACGGCCGTTCGGACCCGAATCCCGTAATCGCACGGAGTAACTTCGCAAACCCGGCGCAACGCTGTGGCGTGAATCACTCGGGCCTGCTGCCTCATGGTTGGAGTTGCCATGAGACGTCCGCGTCCGTCAACGTTTCGGCGGGCCCGGTGGCCGGGTACTTGCGCGATCGGTCCGGCACGTGTGGACTACGCCCATCGTTTCGCGTACGCGCGAAGCGCAACTACTTCGAAGAATGACAGGAGGAAATCCGTGAGCGCGACCGCGGACCACGCGGAGGAGCGGACCAACCCGGCCGGAAGGCTGGGTTTCGAGCCCGGACAGGTGGTCCAGGAGATCGGCTACGACGACGACGTCGATCATGATCTCCGTGAAGGTATCGAGTCCCTCATCGGCCAGGATCTCGTCGACGAGGATTACGACGACGTGGCCGACGTCGTCCTGCTGTGGTTCCGGGATGAGGACGGCGACCTCACGGACGCGCTGGTGGATGCCATCGGCTTCCTCGACGACGGCGGCAACATCTGGCTGCTGACGCCCAAGACCGGCCGCGACGGCTACATCGAGCCGAGCGACATCCAGGACGCCGCGCAGACCGCCGGGCTCTCCCAGACCAAGAGCATCAGCGTCGCCAAGGAGTGGAGCGGCACCCGTCTGGCCGCCCCCAAGCGCTAGACCTCGCCCGGGACGCCCGTTCGCCCGGGCGTCCCCGGCCCTTCCCGCACCCCTGGTGACCCCCGGTCCCCGGGGGTGCGGTGCTTCCCCCGGGGGCACGGTGACAGACTGGGGCCGCCGACAGGCCCAGCCACCAGAAAGGTGTTCCCCATGGCAATCGCCGTAGGCGACAAGGCGCCCGAGTTCGCGCTGAAGAACCAGCACGGCGAGACCGTGCGGCTCTCGGACTTCCGCGGTGAGAAGAACGTCGTCCTGCTCTTCTACCCCTTCGCCTTCACCGGTGTCTGCACCGGCGAGCTGTGCGCCCTGCGCGACAACCTGCCCACCTTCGCCAACGACGACGTGCAGCTGCTCGCCGTCTCGAACGACGCGCCGTTCTCCCTGCGCGTCTTCGCCGAGCAGGAGGGCCTGGACTACCCGCTGCTGTCCGACTTCTGGCCGCACGGCGAGACCAGCCGCGCCTACGGCGTCTTCGACGAGGAGAAGGGCTGCGCGCTGCGCGGCACCTTCATCATCGACAAGGAGGGCGTCGTCCGCTGGACGATCGTCAACGGTCTGCCCGACGCGCGTGACCTGAACGAGTACACCAAGGCGCTCGCCGCCCTCTGAGCGTCTCCCGGGCGCCCGGGAGGCAACCCCGGCGGGCGCCCGGGACGTCCTTCGCGCAAGAGCCTGTAATCGGTGGGAACCGGTCACTAGGATCCATACGTTGATCGGATGCCATCGCACAACCGGGGGCACGGGTCCGGCCTGGCCCCTCGAACCAATGGAGGACTCGTGGGAGTCAGTCTCAGCAAGGGCGGCAACGTCTCGCTGACCAAGGCGGCCCCGAACCTGACCGCGGTCGTCGTCGGTCTCGGCTGGGACGCCCGTACCACCACCGGTACGGACTTCGACCTGGACGCCAGCGCCCTGCTGACGAACGACCAGGGGAAGGTCGCCAACGACCAGAACTTCGTCTTCTTCAACAACCTCAGGAGCCCCGACGGTTCCGTCGAGCACCAGGGCGACAACCTCACCGGTGAGGGCGAGGGCGACGACGAGGTCATCAAGGTCAACCTGGCCGGCGTCCCGGCGGATGTCGCGAAGATCGTCTTCCCGGTCTCCATCTACGACGCCGAGACCCGCCAGCAGAGCTTCGGCCAGGTCCGCAACGCCTACATCCGCGTCGTGAACCAGGCCGACAACACCGAGCTGGCCCGCTACGACCTCAGCGAGGACGCCTCGACCGAGACCGCCATGGTCTTCGGCGAGCTGTACCGCCACGGCGCCGAGTGGAAGTTCCGCGCCATCGGTCAGGGCTACGCCTCGGGCCTGCGCGGCATCGCGCAGGACTTCGGCGTCAACGTCTGACGGCCCCCGGGGCGGCCGCGGCCGCCCGCACACCAGCCGTACGTCCGGCGCCGCACACCCCAGGGAGTGCGGCGCCGGACGCGCAGGGGCGCCGGCGCCCCACCCGCCGTACCAACTCGGGGAGGAAGCAAGATCATGGGTGTCACGCTCGCCAAGGGAGGCAACGTCTCCCTCTCCAAGGCCGCGCCGAACCTCACCAACGTCACCGTGGGCCTGGGCTGGGACGCGCGTTCCACCACGGGCGCCCCCTTCGACCTCGACGCCAGCGCCCTGCTGTGCGCCACGGGCCGGGTGCTGGGGGACGAGTACTTCGTCTTCTACAACAACCTCAAGAGCCCCGAGGGCTCGGTCGAACACACGGGTGACAACCTCACCGGTGAGGGCGACGGCGACGACGAGTCGATCCTGGTGGACCTCACCAAGGTGCCGGCCGCCTGCGACAAGATCGTCTTCCCGGTCTCCATCCATGACGCCGATGTGCGCGGCCAGAGCTTCGGCCAGGTCAGCAACGCCTACATCCGGGTCGTGAACCAGGCCGACGGCAGCGAGCTTGCCCGCTACGACCTCAGCGAGGACGCGTCCAGCGAGACCGCGATGATCTTCGGTGAGGTGTACCGGTACGGCGGCGAGTGGAAGTTCCGGGCCGTGGGTCAGGGGTACGCGTCGGGCCTGCGCGGCATCGCCCTAGACTTCGGGGTCAACGTTTCGTAAAGCCGCGTCCGCGCGGAGAGACCCGAACAGCGAAGGATTGGGTAGCCAGTGCTCCTGAAAACCTTTGGTTGGTCGTTCGCCATCACGGCGGCCGGACTGGCCTTGGCCGGCGTTCTCTGGGGGTGGCAGGGGCTGGCGATCGTCGCGATCCTCTCCGTCCTGGAGATCTCGCTCTCGTTCGACAACGCGGTGATCAACGCCGGGATCCTGCGGAAGATGAACGCCTTCTGGCAGAAGATCTTCCTGACGGTCGGCATCCTGATCGCCGTCTTCGGGATGCGGCTGGTCTTCCCGGTGGTCATCGTCGCGATCACCGCGAAGCTCGGCCCGATCGAGGCCGTCGATCTGGCGATCAACAACAAGGACCGCTACGAGGAACTCGTCACCGCGGCCCACCCGGCCATCGCCGCCTTCGGCGGGATGTTCCTGCTGATGATCTTCCTGGACTTCATCTTCGAGGACCGGGACATCAAGTGGCTGGCGTGGCTGGAGAAGCCGCTGGCCCGGCTGGGCAAGCTGGAGACCCTCTCCACGGTCGTCGCCCTGGTCGTCCTGCTCGTCACCGCCACCACGCTCGCCACCGCCGTCCCGGTGCACGACGGCGAGGGCACGGTGGACAAGGCCACGACGGTGCTGCTGGCCGGCATCGGCGGTCTGGTGACCTACCTGATCGTCGGCGGCGTCTCGGGCTACTTCGAGGACCGCCTGGAGCAGGACGAGGAAGCCGAGGAGGAGGCCGAGAGGGAGGCCGAGAAGGCCGGGAAGGGCGGCTCGGTCGTCGCCCTGGCCGGCAAGGCCGCGTTCTTCCTCTTCCTCTACCTGGAGGTCATCGACGCCTCGTTCTCCTTCGACGGCGTCATCGGTGCCTTCGCCATCACCAACGACATCTTCATCATGGCGCTGGGCCTGGGCATCGGCGCGATGTACATCCGGTCGCTCACCGTCTTCCTGGTCCGCAAGGGCACCCTGGACGACTACGTCTACCTGGAGCACGGCGCCCACTACGCGATCGGCGCGCTGGCCGTCATCCTCCTGATCACCATCAAGCACGAGGTCAGCGAGGTCGTCACCGGCCTGATCGGCGTGGTGCTGATCGGTCTGTCGTTCGCCTCCTCCGTGGCGCGCAACCGCCGCGAGGCGGTGTCCGGCGGGGAGTCCGGCGAAAAGGCCGAGGTCTCCTCCGGGGTGTGACACCGGCACATTTGAGGAACGCTCTCACCGGGGCGGTCGTGAGGATCAACCTCACGGCCGCCCCGTGGCATGTGCGCTGTTCATGTGGGGGTTTTCGGCAATGTCGATACGGGAGAAGCTCTTCGGCAACTGGGGGTACGCGGCCGCGCGCCAGTTCGACGCGGGCGGGGCCAGCGGAGCGGTCGAACTGACCAGGCGGCATCCCACGTTCTCGCTGACCAAACAGGGTGCCGCCACCGGCAACCTGCGGGTCAACCTGTCCTGGCGGATGCGCAGCTCGGACTTCGGCGAGCGTCCCTCCGGCGGGCTCGGCCTGTCCGGGCTGCGGCACCCGCTGCGCAAGTTCACCCCCCAGGTGGTCCAGGCGCAGGGACCGGCCATGGTCAACGTGGACCTCGACCTCGCCTGTATGTACGAGCTGCAGGACGGGTCCAAGGGCGTAGTCCAGCCGCTCGGGGACCTCCTGGGCAGCGTCAACTCGCCGCCGTATGTTCAGCTCAGCGGCGACGACCGGTTCGGCTCGGGGTCGGGCGAGACGATCTACATCAACATGGACCACCGCGACGACTTCAAGCGATTGCTGGTCTTCGTCTACATCTACGACGGCACCCCCGCGTTCGACCGTACCCACGCGATGGTCACGCTCTACCCGGGCAACGGTCCGCGGCTG
This sequence comes from Streptomyces sp. NPDC044063, assembly GCF_056434285.1. Classification (NCBI taxonomy): domain Bacteria; kingdom Bacillati; phylum Actinomycetota; class Actinomycetes; order Kitasatosporales; family Streptomycetaceae; genus Streptomyces; species Streptomyces sp. NPDC044063. The sequence continues at coordinate 114,596 of NZ_JBWKFM010000005.1, read as the reverse complement.
GAGGTCGCGCTGCACGAGCGCGCCCCCGAGGCCCGCTCCTGCGCCGTGGTGCTGATCGAGAACATCAAGGGCGAGATCGTGGTCCGCCGCGAGCTGAAGTACGTCTACGGCTTCCAGTCCGAGCTCGACCGGCTCTATGGCTGGGGCCTCCAGTGGGGCCGCGGCTACAAGACCAAGGTCTGAGCGCCGCGGCCCACCGGTCCTACCGCCCGGACGTCACCGCCCGGACTGGAACTGCGGGCCCTGCGGGGGCAGCCGGAAGGCCGGGTCGGGCGCCGGCTGCCGGGGCGGGTAGCCGTACGAGGGCTGGGGCGTGCCGTGCGGGGGGTAGCCGTAGGACGGCTGGGCCGCGGGCGCCGGCGGGTACTGCGGCGGGTAGCCGTACGCCGGCTGCGGCGGGATCGTGGGCGGTGCCGGGGGCGGCGGGGGATAGGCGTAGCCGGGCGCGGGCGCCGGGGCCGATGCCTCGGGGGCCGGGGCGGGCTCGGGGGCGCTCGCGGGGGAGGACGGTGCCGGGGCGGGCTCCCCGGTGGCCGCGGACTCCTCCGCCTCCTCCACCGAGATGCCGAACTCCGTGGCCAGCCCGAGGAGCCCGGAGGCGTAGCCCTGGCCGAGGGCGCGGAACTTCCAGCCGTCGCCCCGGCGGTAGAGCTCGCCGCACAGCATGGCGGTCTCGTCGCCGGTCTCGGCCCGGACGTCGAAGCGCGCCAGGGGCGCCACGTCGGTCGTCCCCGCGGGGCTCCGCGCCGCGTCGTAGAGCAGCACGCACAGGTCCCTGACCTGGCCGAAGGGTCCGCCGTCGGCGGAGGCGGCCAGCACCACGCGCGCCACGGCGGGCTCCAGCGCCGACAGGTCGGCCTCCAGCGAGTCCGTGGCGCCCTCGACCAGTCGCTTCTTGGGCAGGTGGCGGACCAGCCCGGAGGGGTGGCGGGGCTGGTTGTAGAAGACGAAGTCCTCGTCGGAGCGCACGCGGCCGTCGTCGCCCAGCAGGAGGGCGGAGGCGTCCACGTCGGGGACGCCCGGGCCGGGGGTCCAGCGCAGTACGGCCCGCACGGTGGGAGCCTCCAGCGGGATGTTGGACCCCTTCAGCATGGCGTGCGTCATGCCCGCAATCCTGCCCTCTCGTACGCCCGGCGGACAACGCAGGGGGTCGTGGCCGCGCGCCGCTCACCCGGGCGATCCGTGCGGGCCATCAGTTCTTCACGTCCTTGGGGAACTCTTGACCCGTCCTCGGACGTACGATAATCGGCCACACTTCCGTGCCGGTGGCCCGGTGGGAAGGCGTCCAGGCCGTGGCAATCGGGGAGAGCAATGAGGCATTTCGGACACCTCGCGCCTGCGGTGCGGAATGGTTTGTTCCATAGGGAGCCGGGCGAGTTCACCGCCGGTTCCCCCGCCGGTACGCTCGCCGTCGCCCTCGGCGCCACCCTCTACAGCCCCGCCACCCGCCCCACGCTCGCCCTGGACATCCGCAAACAGGCCCGTCGCGGCGTGGTGTCCATGGTCCTCTGCCTGGAGGACTCCATCGGCGACGAGGACGTCACCGCCGCCGAGGAGAACCTCGTCCGGCAGTTCGCCGAGCTCGCCGCCACGGGGGAGGACGTTCCCCTGCTGTTCATCCGGGTGCGCGAACCCGCCCAGATCGCCGATCTCGTACGCCGCCTGGGGCCGGACGCGCGGCTGCTGTCCGGATTCGTCCTGCCCAAGTTCACCGAGGAGCGCGGGCTTCCGTTCCTGGAGACGCTCGCCGACGCCGAAGCCGCCTGCGGCCACCGGCTGTTCGCCATGCCCGTCCTCGAATCCCCCGGCCTCCTCCACCTGGAGACCCGCACCGACACCCTGGCCGGCATCGCCCGCACCGTCGACAAGTACCGCGACCGGGTGCTGGCCCTCCGGCTCGGCGTCACCGACTTCTGTTCGGCCTACGGGCTCCGCCGCGCCCCCGACATGACCGCCTACGACGTCCAGCTCGTCGCCTCCGTCATCGCCGACGTCGTCAACGTCCTCGGCCGCGCCGACGGCAGCGGCTTCACCATCAGCGGCCCGGTCTGGGAGTACTTCCCCCAGCCCGAGCGGATGTTCAAGCCCCAGCTCCGCCGCAGCCCCTTCGCCGGCCCGGCGGAGGCCCTGCGCACCGCCCTCATCGAGCACGACATGGACGGCCTGCTGCGCGAGATCCAGCTGGACCGGGCCAACGGGCTCCAGGGCAAGACCTGCATCCACCCCACGCACGTCGCCCCCGTGCACGCCCTCTCGGTCGTCAGCCACGAGGAGTTCACCGACGCCCAGGACATCCTGCGGCCGGAACGCGACGGTGGCGGAGTGCTCCGCTCCGCCTATACGAACAAGATGAACGAGATCAAACCGCACCGCGCCTGGGCCGAGCGCACCCTGCGGCGCGCCGAGGTCTTCGGCGTCGCGCGCGAGGACGTCAGCTTCGTGGAGCTGCTGGCGGCGGGCCTGCGGACCGCGGGGGCCGAATGAGGGCCGGACACGTGGCCGACGAGCCGGACGAGTACCGAACGAGTGGGAGTGCGCGAGTGACGTGGTCGGGACAGTGGGTCGCGGACCGGCTGGGCGTGGAGCTGCGCGGCGACGCCCGGCTGCCGGAGCTGCTGGGCCTCGCCCTGCGGCGCAACCCCCGGCGGGCGCACCTGCTCGTCTCCCAGGTCCTGGGCAAGCACGTGCCCGCCTCCCCGGCGGTCGTCCACGAGGCGGGCGCCGGGCTGGGCCGCCGGGTGCGGGACCTGCTCGGGGACGCCGCCGCGCGGGCCGTCGTGCTCGGCTACGCCGAGACGGCCACCGGCCTGGGCCACTCGGTGGCCGACGGCATCGGCACCGCGTCCTACCTCCACTCCACCCGGCGCGCCGTGCCCGGCGTGGCACCGGTCGGCGGCTTCGAGGAGGAGCACAGCCACGCCACGTCCCACCTGCTGCTGCCGGAGGACCCCGCGCTGCTCGCCGGCGACGGCCCGCTGGTCCTCGTCGACGACGAGTTCTCCACCGGCCGCACGGTGCGCAACACCATCGCCGCGCTGCACGCGCGCTATCCGCGCGACCGGTACGTGGTGGTCGCCCTCGTCGACATGCGCTCCGCCGCCGACCGGGCGGAGCTCGACGCCTTCGCGACCGGCCTGGGCGCACGCGTCGACCTCGTGGCGCTGGCCACCGGGGAGACCGTCCTGCCGGCCGACGTGCTGGAGCGGGGCAGCGCGCTGGTGGCCGCCGCGCCGGCACCGGACGCGGCCGTCCCCGCGCCGCGCCACGACGCCGCGCCGGCCCCGCGGATCGACCTCGGCTGGCCCGCCGGCCTGCCCGACGGGGGACGGCACGGCTTCACCCCCCGGCACCGGGAGCGGCTGGAGGCCGCGCTGCCGGACATGGCGGCCCGCGTCGCCTCGGCGCTGCCGGAGGGCGCCCGCCGCGTCCTCGTCCTCGGCAACGAGGAGCTCATGTACGCGCCCCTGCGCATCGGACGGGCGCTGGAGGAGCGGCTCGCCGGCGCGGTGGACGTGCGGTTCTCCACCACCACCCGGTCACCGGTCCTCGCCGTCGACGACCCCGGCTACGCCATCCGGTCCCGCCTCGCCTTCCCCGCCCACGACGCCCCCACCGACGGCCCCGGCGAGCGCTACGCGTACAACGTGGCCGGCGCCGGCTTCGACGCCGTCGTCGCCGTGGTCGACTCCACCGCCGACACCCCCGGACTCCACGCGCCCGGCGGCCTCCTGGACCGGCTGGCCGCGCACACCCCGCGCGTCGCGCTCGCCGTCGTCCCCTCGTACACACCCGACCGACAGGCCCCGCCCATGCTGCCCGAACCGCTGCGCGGTCCCGACTTCTCCTCGTACGCGCCGGAGGAGGTGGGCTGGCTGTTGCGCGACCTGTCCGGCATCGACCTGGAGGCGCCCACCGAGGAGCGGGAGGAGGCCATCCAGAGCGGCGGCGCGCACTACGCGGAGTCGCTGCCCGTCGAGTTCCAGCCGGACGCGCGCTACCAGGAGCTCTACCACGCGGCGCTGGACGCCTCGGCGGAGCGCGTGGCGCGGGCGATCGGCGTCGTCACCGAGACCGTGCTCGCCGAGCGCTCGCCCCGGCCCGTGCTGGTCTCGCTCGCCCGCGCCGGTACGCCCGTCGGCGTGCTGATGCGCCGCTGGGCCCGGCACACCCACGGCCTGGACCTGCCGCACTACGCCGTCTCCATCGTGCGCGGCCGCGGCATCGACCCCAACGCCCTGCGCTGGCTCGCCGCCCACCACGACCCGGCCGACGTGGTCTTCGTCGACGGCTGGACCGGCAAGGGAGCCATCACCCGCGAACTGGCCGGCGCCCTGCGGGACACCGCCGCGCCCGCCGGGTTCGACCCCCGCCTCGCGGTCCTCGCCGACCCCGGGCACTGCGTCGACACCTACGGCACCCGGGACGACTTCCTCATCCCCTCCGCCTGCCTCAACTCCACCGTCTCCGGCCTCGTCTCCCGCACGGTCCTGCGCGCCGACCTGGTCGGCCCGCACGACTTCCACGGCGCGAAGTTCTACCGGGAGCTGGCCGGCGCCGACGTCTCCCGCGGCTTCCTCGACACCGTCGCGGCCCGCTTCCCCGCCGTCGCGGAGTCCGTCGCCCGCGAGGTCCGGGAGCTCGCCGCCGCCGACCGCGCCCCCACCTGGGCGGGCTGGGCGGCCGTCGAGCGGATCAGCGAGGAGTACGGCATCGACGACGTCAACCTCGTCAAGCCCGGCGTGGGCGAGACCACCCGCGTCCTGCTGCGCCGCGTCCCCTGGCGGATCCTCGCCCGGCGCGGAGCCGGCGCCGACCTCGACCACGTCCGCCTGCTCGCGGACCAGCGCGGCGTCCCGGTCGAGGAGGTGGACGACCTGCCCTACAGCTGCGTCGGCCTGATCCACCCCCGCTACACCCGCGGCGCCACCGGCGCCGACGGCAAGGCGGTGGCCGCGTGACCACCGCCTCCCGGGCCCTGGTCGCCAGCGACCTCGACCGCACCCTGATCTACTCCACCGCCGCGCTCGCCCTGGCGATGCCCGACACCCGGGCGCCGCGCCTGCTCTGCGTCGAGACGTACGAGCACAGGCCGCTGTCCTACATGACCGAGGACGCCGCCGCCGCGCTCGCAGCCCTGGCCGGCGCGGTGACGTTCGTCCCCACGACCACCCGCACCCGCGAGCAGTACGCCCGCGTCCACCTGCCCGGCCCGCCGCCCGAGTTCGCCATCTGCGCCAACGGCGGCGAGCTGCTGGTACGCGGCGAACCCGACACCGCCTGGCGGGACCAGGTGCGGCGCCGGCTCGCCGCCGAGTGCGCCGGCCTCGACGAGGTCCACGCGCGCGTGGTGCGCACCGCCGACCCGGCGTGGCTGCTCAAGGAGAGCACGGCCGCCGACCTCTTCTCGTACATCGTCGTCGACCGCCCGAAGCTGCCCGAGACCTGGGTGAAGGAGCTGGCGGTGTGGGCCGGCGAGCGGGGCTGGACGGTCTCGCTGCAGGGCCGCAAGGTGTACGCCGTGCCCGCACCGCTGACGAAGAGCGCGGCGGTCGCCGAGGTGGCGCGCCGCACCGGCGCCACCGAGGTGCTCTCCGCCGGCGACTCGCTGCTCGACGCCGACCTGCTGCTCGCCGCCGACCGCGGCTGGCGGCCCGGCCACGGCGAGCTGGCGGACGCCGGATGGACCGCGCCGCACGTCACCGCCCTCACCACGCGCGGGGTCGCGGCGGGCGAGGAGATCGTCCGGGCCTTCGCCGCGGCGGCCGGCGTCGACGTGGGCCCCCCGCCGGAGGCGCCGTAGGGGAGGCGCGGCACGCGTGCGGGTCTCGTGGCGGGCGGGCTCCGGCCCGTAGGCTCGGCGAACGGCAGCCGCACGCGTGCCGACCGACCGAGGAGACCCCGTGGCCGAGATCAAGACCCCGCTCACCCCCGAGCTGTACGCCTACGTCCTCGCGCACAACCCGCCGCTCGACCGGGTGCAGCGCGCCCTCGTCGAGTCCACCCACACCCTGTTCCCCGACCACGCGCTCAAGCAGGTGGGTGAGGAACAGGCGCCGCTGCTGGCATTCCTCGTCCGCCTCACCGGCGCCCGGAACGTGCTGGAGGTCGGCACCTTCACCGGCCTGTCCGCGCTGGCCATGGCCCAGGCGCTGCCCGACGGCGGCCGGCTGATCACCCTCGACATCTCCGAGGAGTGGACGGCCCACGCCCGCGAGGCCTGGGCCGCGGCCGGGGTCGCCGACCGGATCGACCTGCGCATCGCGCCCGCCCTGGACTCCCTGCGCGCCCTGCCCACCGAGCCGCACATCGACCTCGCCTTCCTCGACGCCAACAAGGACGGCTACATCGCCTACTGGGAGGAGATCGTGCCGCGCCTGCGCCCCGGCGGCCTGCTCGTGGTCGACAACGTCTTCTTCCTGGGCCAGGCCGTCGACCCGGCCGTCACCAGCGGACCGGGCGCCCACATCAAGGAGTTCAACACCCACGCGGCCGCCGACAAGCGGATGGACTCGGTCATGCTGACCGTGGCGGACGGCCTGACGCTGGCCCGCCGGATCGGCTGAACGGCCCGGCCCCGTCGTATGGGGGCGTGTCCTAGGCCCGGCCCGCGCCGCCGCCGCGCTCCTCGCGGATCTCCCGCACCACGTCCGCGACGGTCCGCCGGACCGCCTCCGTCTCCGTCAGGAAGTGCCACCAGTCGGGATGGCGCCCCTCCAGACCGGCGACCGCCCGCTCCAGACGGGCCACCGCGTCGTCGAGCGGGCGGGCGTGCCGGGGGTCCGGCGTGCTGCGGCCGTCCATCGCCAGGCGCTGGGCGTCCCGGAGGGCGAAGCGGGTGCGCTCCACCTCCCGTTGGTGGTCGAACGACACCTCGTCCAGCCGGCGGAGCCGGTCCCCGGCGGCGGAGACGGCCTCGTCGGTGGTGTTGAGCAGCGCCCGCACGGTGGCCAGCAGGGCGGTGGCGTCGGCCCAGCGCTGTTCGTCGCGCGCCGTCCGGGCCTCGGCCAGCTTCTCCCCGGCCCGCGCCACGGCCAGCTCCGCCTCGCGCGGCACCCCTTGCAGGTCCTGCCAGCAGGCGGCGCTGTAGCGGCGGCGCAGCTCGCTGAGGACGGGCTCCACCCCGGCGGCCCGGGTGGCCAGCGCCTGGGCGCGGGTGCGCAGCGACACGAGCCGCTTGTCGGTCTCCGCGGCCCGCTCGGGCAGCCGCGCCGCCTCGTCCCGGATCGCCCCGGCCTCGCCCAGCACCCGCTCGGCGCGCTGGACGGTCTCCCGGACGCCGTGCTGTCCGGCGCCCTGGTTGAGCAGGGTGAGATCCGGGGCGAGCGCGGCGAGGCGGGCGGCCAGGTCGTCGGCGCGCAGCCCGGCGGCCCGGGCGGCGTCCAGCGCCCCGCTCGCGGCCAGCAGGCCCTGGCGGGCCCGCTCCACGGCGGGCGCGACCTGGGCCAGCTGGTCCTCGGCACGGGTCAGCAGCGGCGCCAGGCCCCGCGCGAACCGGTCCAGGTCGCCCCGGACCCGCAGCAGCTCGTCCTTGGCCCGGGTCAGGTCGGTACGGGCCCGGTCCGCGGCGGCGGGCTCCAGGTCGTCACGGTCCAGGTCGTGGGAGTCGACCGCGCCGATGTAGACGGCGGACACCTCGTCTATGCGCCGCCCGAGCTCCTCGAAGTCGGCGGCGGCCTTCCGGGCGGCCGGTGAGGCATCGGCCGCCGTGATCGTCTCGATGGAGATCCGCAGGTCGCGCTGGGCGGTGTCCAGTTCGTAGAAGGCGGCCGCCGCCGCGTCCTTGGCGGCCTGCGCCTCGGCGCGCCGGCCCTCGCCGCGGGCCCGGCCCCAGCGGCGCGTCCCGCCTCCGCCGAAGGCGGCGGGCGCGGCGGCCATCGCGACGGCGAGGAGGGGCAGGGGGAGCAGCACCAGGGTGAGGGTCTCGCGGGTCGCGGTCGTCACCGTACGTGCGAACGTCGCCGTCACCTTGCCACTCCCGATGGATCGCCCCAGGCCCGGGTGTCATTCTCCCATCCGCCGGGGGCGGGCACACGGGCCGGTCACTCCGCGGCGCGCACCGTGATACCGCCGTTGTCGCTCCGCGCGGACACCGTACGCGCCGCGGAGTCGTCGCGGGGGACGCCGATGGACACGCCGCCGTTGCGGGAGGCGGCGTCGACCTTGTACGGGGTGCGGGGGAGGGTGACGCTGATGGAGCCGTTGGAGGAGCGGGTGCGTACCTCGTCGGGGGCCCGGTCGGCGTCGAGGCGGATCGCGCCGTTGGTGGAGACGGCGGAGACCTTGGCGGAGCGCAGGCCCTTGGCGGTGATGGAGCCGTTGGTCGACCGCAGGTCCACCGCGCCCTTGGCGTCGCGGACGTCGAGCGAGCCGTTGGTGCTGCGGATGTCCAGGGCGGTGTCGAAGCCGCGCGCCGACACGGAGCCGTTGCTGTCGTCGACCTTCACGGCCACGCCGCGCGGCACCTCGATGCGGTGCCGGGCCTCGCAGTCGACGCTCAGGCCGCGGCAGATCATGCGCAGTTCGAGGTGGTCGCCGCCCTTCATCTTCCAGGACACCTCGGCCTTGCCGCCGAGCACCTGGCCGTCGAACCAGCGGGTGACCCGGACCTCCTTGCCCTCCTTGGCGGCCGGCACGAGCTCGATGGCGGAGTTGTCGGTGTCGACGGTGAGCTCGCGCCCCTCCAGGGAGAACGTCTTCTCCTCGGGCGTGGCCTCGTCCGCGTCGGCCGTACCGCAGCCGGTGAGCACGGCGGCGGCGATCAGGGTGCCGCCGAGGAGGGCGGTCGCACGGGCGGCGCGGCGGGCGCGGGAAAGCATGGGGATCTCCGATCGGGCTGGTGGCGGCGGGCGTCCTCCGCCTGCCCGGCGAGCCTAGGAGGAGACGGGCCCCGCGCGGCATCCCACCTGCTACCGCTTCCGGGGTGGGGTTATCCCCACCTCCGTGGGGTTTGCCGGGACCCCGGGCGGGCCATGTAGGCTGTCCTTTCGTGCCAGGGCGCATAGCTCAGCGGTAGAGCGCCGCTCTTACAAAGCGGATGTCGGCGGTTCAAATCCGTCTGTGCCCACCGTGGAAGAACGCACCGAAGGCCCCTCCGTCATCGACGGAGGGGCCTTCGGCGTACGTCCTCAGGACCGGGACGCGGCCTCCCGCTTGCGCTGGGTCTTCCAGAAGGCTCCCCAGAGGGCCCCGGTGACGGCGAACAGCACCACCGCCAGCCCGGTGAGTACGGCCTGCACCTCGGTGCGGTGGTGCAGGACGACCGCGCCGATCGCCGACACCAGGCCGGCCAGAGCCGCGATCGCGGCCACCAGGGACCGGCCCCCCGTCGACGCCCGCTCTTCCATGGACACCCTCCCTGCTCCGGCACCCGCCGGCCTGTCGCGCTCTCGCGGCGAGGACCGGGTCCTGTCCGGCTGTCCCGCGCAGGGGCCCCCGCCGGTTGATCATCATAGGGTCCTGACGGGACGTCGGACGCGGGGTGGGGCGCCGGGAGGGCGCCCACCGGGTGGCGTCAGCCGTGGCGTCAGCCCGTGATCGCCTCGTAGAGGCTGAAGCCCGCCAGGGCCAGCATCACCAGGGCCGCGACCTTCGTGATCAGCTTCAGCGGGACGTACCGCATCAGCGTCTTCCCGCCCACGATGCCCAGGCCCGCCACGGCCCACAGGGCCAGGACGGCGCCCACGCCGACGGAGACGGGGTCGTCGTAGCGGGCCGCGAGGTTGGCGGTCATGATCTGGGTGAGGTCGCCGAACTCGGCGACCAGGATCAGCATGAAGCCGGCGCCGGAGACCTTCCAGAAGGACTGGTCGGCGGGCTTGCGGAGCTCTTCCTCGTCGTCGTCCTTCTTCAGCAGCAGCATCGCCGCGCCCGCCAGGAAGAGCACGCCGACGACGGCCTGGACGATCCGGTGGGGGAGGAGGGTGAGCACGCTGCCGGCGGCGATGGCCAGGCACACGTGGACGAGGAAGGCCGCGGCGACGCCGGTGAAGACGTACGAGGCGCGGTAGCGGGTGCCGAGCATCAGGCCGGCCAGGGCCGTCTTGTCGGGGAGCTCGGCCAGGAAGACGACGCCGAAGACCAGGGCGGCGACGGTGGGACTGAACACGGGTGGATTCCTCTGTCGGTGGGGCTCGCCGCAACCGAAACAGTGACCTGCGTGAATCAGGGGTCGCTTCGGCACGGCAGCGTCGTGGACACTGCGGCCGAAGGTCTCGCCGGCCCCGGTGACGCACGCGCCGAATCCAGAGCCTCCGGGCGCCGGCTGGGGCGAGCCCAGCAGTATGTCGACGGTCCGGCGAAGAGCTACTCCCCTTCTGCTCCCCTCAGGATACGGGACGCCCGCCGCCCTCCTCCCGGTGGAGCAGCCCGCGGGCGATCAGCTCCAGCACCACCGCGACCGCCACCGCCTGCACCATCATCAGCGCGATCAGCACGAACAGCTGCACCACGCCCGCCTGCGCCGGGGAAGCGCCGCCGAGCAGCATGCCCACGAAGGCCCCGGGCAGTGTGACGAGCCCCACGGTCCGCGTCTGGTCCAGCCCTGGCAGCAGGGCGTCGGACGCCGCCGTGCGGGCGATCTCCAGACGGGCCTCGCGGGCCGGGAATCCCAGTGCCAGGCCGGCCTCCACCTCGCCGTGCCGGGTGCGCAGCTCGTCGAGCGCGCGCCGGCCGGCCAGCACGGTCGCGGTCAGCGCGCCGCCGATGAGGATGCCGGTGACCGGGATCAGCGCGACGCCCCGGAGCGGGACGAGCCCGGCCAGCAGCAGGGCCAGGACCGTCGGCAGCACGCCCGCTGCGATGGGGGCCGCCGCCCACCACCAGGTGCGGTTGGAGGTGACCCGGCGCCCGGCGGTGCCCACCGCGACGGCGTACATGAGCAGCAGGAAGCCCAGGAGCGCGGGTACGGACCCCACCACCCAGCCGATGAGGGCGGAGACGGCGGCCAGCTGGACCGCCGCGCGCAGTCCGGCCGCGGCGATCTGGCGGGCGTAGTCGCGTCCGCGGCCGTCGGCGAGGCGTGCGACGGCCGCCACGGTCACGGCCGCGACGAACATGACGGCGAGGACCGCCCCGAGGGTGGCATCGGCGGGCAGCAGGACGTCGGCGGCGTGCACGCGGCCACCCTATGGTCCGCCCGCGGTCCGCGAGCCCGCGGCGAGGCCGGTGGTCCGACGTATCCGGAACCCGAACGTCCTTACGAGACAGTCCTGCTGGCGGAGTATCAGGAATCTTGAGTTCCGATCCATTTCCGATCGATTTCCGATCGATCTCACTCCATCGAACCCTTGCCTTGACATGGCCGCGTCGTCATCCTGACACCTGGCGACCACCCCCTGTCCATCCGTCGCCGCGATTCTGGGCCGCGTCCCAGCGGCCCCACCCCCTCCACCCTCAAGGGAGTTCTCATGCCCGCACTCCGCACCCCCACGGCCGCGCGCGGCCTCTACGCGCGTCGTACGGCCGTCGCGGCGGGCCTCGCCGCCCTCGTCGGCACGCTCGTGCTCAACGGCCCGGCCGCGCACGCCGCCCCGCCCACCCCGCCGGACGCCGCCACGGCCCGTACGCAGCTGGGCGCGCTGACGGTCAACCCCGAGGGGTCGATGGACGGCTACAGCCGCGCCAAGTTCCCGCACTGGATCACCCAGCACGGCCAGTGCAACACCCGCGAGGTCGTGCTCCAGCGCGACGGCAAGGACGTCGAGCAGGACTCGCGGTGCGCGGCCGTCGGCGGCACCTGGTACTCCCCGTACGACGGCGCCACCTGGGACGACGCGCAGGACATCGACATCGACCACGTCGTGCCCCTCGCGCAGGCGTGGCGGTCGGGCGCCAACACCTGGACCACCGCGCAGCGCCAGGCCTTCGCCAACGACCTCTCCCGCCCGCAGCTGATCGCGGTCACCGACCGCGTCAACCAGGCCAAGGGCGACAAGGACCCGGCGCAGTGGCTGCCGCCGCTGGAGTCCTACCGCTGTACGTACGCCCGCATGTGGGTGTCGGTGAAGTACGACTACAAGCTGACCGTCGACTCCGCCGAGAAGACGGCGCTGGCCGGCATCCTCAACCACTGCTGATCCGCGCCCGCGCGCGCCGGCGGAACAGGCCGGGCCCCTTCCTCCGCGGACCTTCACGGGAACGTGCAGGACGGGGCCCGGCCGTCGCGTTTTCGTGCCGGGGCCGAGGGCCTCCGGTGGTTCATGAACGGTCTGTTTCGATGCATCGCGCAGAGAAACTTGAACTTGCAAGTACTGCTGAGGTGTGCCTAACTATGGGTCCCGGGGGACTCCCGTCCCTCTTCCCGTCCCCGACACGAGGAGCCGACCCATGCCCCCCACGCCCACCGCGGCCGCGCCCTCCCCGTCCGCCGCGCGGACCGCCTCCGCCGCCCCCGCCTCCGGCATCGCCCAGCGCCTGGAGACGGCCCGGCCGTACGCCCTGTCCCTGTTCCGGATCGTCACCGGCCTGCTCTTCGCCTGCCACGGCGCGGCCTCGCTCTTCGGTGTCCTCGGCGGCGCGGCCGGCACCAACGGCGGCACGATCCCGGCGGGCACCTGGCCGGGCTGGTACGCGGCCGTGATCCAGCTGGTCGCGGGCGCCCTGGTGCTGCTCGGCGCCGGCACCCGCAGCGCGGCCTTCATCGCCTCCGGCTCGATGGCCTACGCCTACTTCGACGTCCACCAGGCCGGGGGGCTCTTCCCGATCCAGAACGGCGGCGAGGCCTCCGCGATGTTCGCCTGGGCCTTCCTGCTGCTGGTCTTCACCGGCCCCGGCGCCCTGTCCCTGGACCGCTTCATAGGCCGCGGCGCGAAGGGCTGACGCCGGCGCGAAGGCTCCACGAGGGCTCCGCGAAGGCTCCGCGAAGGCCGACGCCACCCGCTCCCGGCGCGGCGTCCGGCCTTCCTCCGGATTTCTTCCTGTTCCGGGGTGCGAACAACATCACGTCCCCCCGCGCCATCCCCCGCCCGGCAAAGGCGTACGCTGTACGGTTGTCAAGGCCGCCCCTGCCGCTCCCCTGCGACGTCGCGGCGGGGGACCGTACCGGGAGATGTAGGACGTGTTGGATCAGCTGGGGGCCTTGGCCGAGACCCCATGGATATACGTGATCGTCGGCTTGTCCGTACTCCTTGACGTCTTCCTGCCGGTACTGCCGAGCGGCGTCCTGGTGATCACGGCCGCCACGGCCGCGGCCGGCTCCGCCGCCGGCGCGGTGGGGGAGGCCGCACAGGGCCACGCCGGCTTCGCCGACATGTTCGCGCTCGTGATGTGCGCCGCCACCGCCTCCGTGCTGGGCGACATGGTCGCCTACCGCATCGCCTGGCGGGGCGGCGACCGCTTCGATCGCGCCATCGCCCGCTCCCGGCGGCTGACCGCCGCCCAGGCCCGGCTGGGCACCGCCCTGCTGCGCGGCGGCGGCCCGCTCGTGGTCCTGGCCCGCTTCGCGCCCGCCGGGCGCTCGGTGGTCAGCCTCGGCGCGGGCGTCATGCACCGCAGGGTCGCGGAGTTCCTGCCGTGGTCCGCGCTGGCGGGCCTGACCTGGGCCGCCTACAGCGTGAGCCTGGGCTACTTCGGCGGCCAGTGGCTGGGCGCGTCATGGCTGAGCACGGCCGTCTCGGTGTTCGCGCTCTTCCTGGCCGGCTCGGGCGCCGCGTTCCTGATGCGCCGCCCGGTGGAGGCGGAGGCGCAGGCGCGGTGACGCGGCCGCGCTCAGTGCGTGGGAGGGGCCCGGTTCCGTACGGAACCGGGCCCCTCCGCCTTTCATGTCACGTTCCCGCCCGGTGTCGGTCCCGGTGTCGGTCCCGGTGTCAGTGGACCTTGGTGAACGGCGCCTTGTCGAAGGCCTTCAGGCCGTTGGCCCAGAGCTGGTTGACCCGGCTCTTCTCGGCCGAGTTCGGGTAGGGGTTGGTGCAGGACGGGCCGGGGCCGCCACCGGACATCAGCTCGCTGCACGGGCCGGAGTAGTGGTCCGGCAGACCGAGGACGTGCCCGGTCTCGTGCGCGGTGACGCGGGTGGAGTCGTACTGCTCGTTCTGCTGGTAGTCGAGGAAGATGTAGCCGCGGCCGTGCCCGTCGGTGCTGGCGTAGGAGCCGCGGGAGTCGTTGCCCTCGTAGTATCTGAAGTCGGCGTTCGAGCCGGCGCGCAGCTGGATGTTGCGGACCGAGCTGTTCCATATCTGCGCGCTCCGGGCTATCTCCGTCGAGAAGCTCGGCGCCTGGCTGGCGTCGTAGGTGACGGTGACGGCGCGGATGCCCGGCGACGCGGCCTGCTTGGCCTTCGCCGACTTCATCACGGCCTCGAAGAATGCCTTGTTGTTCTTCTCCTCGGCCTGCGAGCCGATGTAGGACGACTGGTGCTGCCCGCTCTGCGCGGTCCGCGGGGCCGACCGCCCGTCCGCCGTCGCGGCGGAGGCGGGCACGGCGGTCAGGGCCGCCGCCAGTCCGAGGCCGAGGGCGGCCGACAGCGCCATCGTGGAGTTCTTCATGTGGGGGACTCCGTTTCGTACCGGAGCCGCTTCGGCCGGGTGCGGTGGGACACGCCGACCGGGGCTCACGGGTGAACTCGTGTTCCCCATGAGTCTCTGACGAGTTATCAATGGTGCGGATGATGCCAGTTGGCCATAGCGCCATCCAATCGCCTATCCTGCGCCACTCGTCGGCCATGAGGCCGTCCAACTGCCGTGATGCGTCCGGGATGTGTCTGGTGTGACGTACGGGGCGCGGATATGCTCCCTGCCGTGGAGCTAGAGGTCAGACACCTCCGTGCACTTTGCGCCATCGCAGACACCGGCAGCGTGCGGAAGGCCGCGGTGCAACTGGGCATGACGCAGCCCTCCCTGACCACGCAGCTCCGCCGTATCGAGGGCACCATCGGCGGTCTCCTCTTCACCCGGGGCCAGCACGGCTCCCACCCCACCCCCCTGGGTCACTCCGTCCTCTCCCGCGCCCGGCCGATCATCGCGGAGATGGCCGCGCTGGTGGCGGCCGCCCGGGACGCGGCCGTCGGCGTCGGCGGCCTGCGCCTGCGCATCGGCAGCATCGGCAGCCGCGCGGTGACCGGCTGGCTCCACCGCATCCACCAGCGCCTTCCGGACACCGACACCACCATCCACATAGAGGTGTCCTCCAACACCCTGCTCCAGCTCCTGGCCACCAACCAGCTCGACGTGGCCTTCGTCCACGAGACGACCGGCTTCCCGCTGAACGTCCCCGAAGGCGTCGAACGCCGCGTCCTCATCGCCTCCGAACCGCGCTTCGTCGCCCTGTCCGCCGCGCACGCCGCGGCCGCGCGCCCCGAGGTACGCCTCTCCGAGCTCGCCGACGAGGCCTGGATCGTCGACCCCACGGCCGACGACGAGGCCACGTCCCTGCGCCGGGCCTTCATGGCCGCCGGACTCGACCCCCGGCTCGTCCACGTCCGCGACAACACCACGGCCGCCGAACTCGTCGCCTGCGGCGAGGCCGTACGCCCCCTGGCCCCGACCGCCGAACCCGCCCCCGGCACCGTCGTCCGCCCCCTCGCCGGCGACCCCCTGACCACCCAGCTCTCCCTGGCCTCGCGACACGGCTCCTTACCCCTGCGCGAACTGGACGCCCTCTTCGCCGACCTCATGTCCGCGTACGCCGAGGCGGCCGGCGCCAGCGCCGCGTACCGCGCCTGGCTGGACGACGGGGGAGGGCGGCCGGTGCCGTGGACGGGGGGTGGGTGAGCGGGCCTATGTGGGGTCCGCCGCCGGGGGTGCCTTGTCGTTGTGGAGCTACGCGGCGGCGACCAGCTCGCGTGCCCGCTCGTTGAAGTCGGCCACAAGGCGGCTCTTCCCGAACGGCTGCATGCGCTTCTGCACATCCACCACAGCCTCAACGGCACGCGACGACTTCACCTGCCTCGTCAGAGTCAGCATGCGGAGACCAGCGGCGTAGGCCGAATCGAGGTCCCGCCGCTGCACGTGCGAGGCCGCCAGCGCGGCATGCGACATCGCACCGCGCCGCGCTCGCTCCTGCCTCTTGGCGACGTCGATCGAACGGCGGGCGTGTTCCTCCGATCCGCTGGAGTCCCCCAGGTCGCGAAGCGTGTTCGCGTGCTCTCCATGCAGGTAGGCCGGATCGATGAACGCGGCCCACGCCGGTTCCTCCTGAAGGCGGACCCGCTCGTAGGCCCGCTCCGATTCGGCGACCGCACGCACGGCCCCGGCCTTGTCGCCGAGCAGGGCCAGCGCTCGCCCCTCGAGGCACCAGAGGTCGGCCAGGCAAGCCGGCGAGGTTGCTTTCGCGAGCCCATGACGGCCGGCCTGCGCCAGCCTGCGCCCCTCGGCGGGGTTGCCCATCAAGGTCGCCTGATCGGCCATTCCCGCGAGGACGTGCGCCCCGAGCGCTACGTTCTTCGATTCGTCCGCGAACCGAAGCGACTGGATGAGATACCGCTGCGCGGTCCCTTGCTCGCCATTGTCGTAGGCCATCCAGCCGAGGAGATACGTCTGCTCGGCCACGGCCTCGCACAGGGCCCGCCGGACGTCGTCGGCGTGCGTGCGACGCAGCAACGGGTAGACGTGGTGGTTCATGTACTCGGCCAGCACCAGCCGGCCCGATCCGCCGCCCTGGAAGATGTCCATGCGCTGAAACGTCGTGAACATGTTCCGCACGGCACTGACGTCCTCGAGTCGCACGCGTGGCGCGGAGGAGTCGGGTTCTTGGTCAAGCGTGTTCAACAGCCAGTCCCGGGAGGGCCCGAGTCCGGCAACAGCCGCGAACGGTGCGGCTGCCAGGAATGCACGTCGATCCACGTCCGCTCTCCCCAGGTCTGCGACAACGTCAACCGTATCTGTGTACGAGGAGTTGTACACGAGAGCATCGTCCGCGGTGGTGCTGTCGCCGAGCCCGAGATCGTATGTCGTGACCCGGTATCCGAAGTGATCGGAAAACACCGCCGCCAGGATCTCGGGGACCGGCCGCCGCGGCTGTTCCCCTTCGACCCAACGACGAACACCTGTCGTGTTCGGGGCAATATGAGGCTGGTTCCACCGAGCCGCCTGGGCCCTGACCCTTCGCGCGAGCTCCCCGCGGCTCAGACCCGATCGTTCCAAACAGCTCTGCAACGCGACATTCGGCGACCCCATCCCCTACCTGCCTTCGTGCGCGTGATCGCGGAAGCGACACCCTTCGACACCCCCTCTGACGGTACCGCCGGATCGCTCGTGGATGTTGCCTAAGCAACACGCGAACTCACCTCACCAGTGCGGGGAGTACCCATGGCAACGCCCACCACGGGAACCAGAGGCGTCGACGCCGAACCCCAGCCCGACGATTTGATCAGCAAGGTGGTCCAGGACACCAGGAGAGGCCGTCTCGGCACGGTCATGGACAAGATCGGACCGCGCTACCAGCTGCGACCGCTCGACGGCGGACGCGAGTGGGAGGCGGCCGGTGACGACCTCGTGGTCGTCACCCCGCCGCGGTGCGCCACTATCGACAGACTCAAGGCCGAACGCAGCAAGGCGCACCAGGCGGGTCGCGTCGTCGAAGTCCGCATGTTCAACGAGGCGCTGGGCCGTCATCTGCGGGTGATGCACTCGTGACGATCGCTGACGTGACAATGCCGGTACACCGATGAAGCGCCTGTGGCTCCGGCTGCGTCGGGCCCTGCACGCTACGCGGACGGCGTCGCCTGCGCCCCACCGGCTGCGCCGCAGGCGTCGTGGGCCGAGGCATGCGGTCCGTTCGCCCACCCGCCCGCCATGCCGCACCCAGGCCTGCCGCCCGCCGTCCACCGCCACTACGCGCCCGTCATGCACACGTGCCCGACCAACGAGCCCCCCACACGGCTTATCGCGACACGCCCACCTGCCAGCCATCCAGGCCGCCCCGTCTCCGGCTGCCCGCGTGACCGCCGGCCGTCGGAACAGCCGCAAAGTCCCGAACGCCGATGCGATGGAAGGTTCGCAGCATGTCTCCAGCCACCTCGCCCGCCCCTGGCCACCCCGTGACTTCTGCCGCACTCATCACGGACCCGCGCGACCGCCTGCTGCTGGTCCACCCGGCCGACGACAAGGGAGCGTGGCACCTCCCCGGCGGCATCGTCGAACAGTTCGAGTCCCCCCTCGACGCCGTCCGCCGCGAAGGCCGCGAGGAGCTCGGCCTCGACCTCGACATCGATGAACACGACCTGTTCGCCGTCCGGATCTCTTCTCTCGGTTCAGAAGGCCCCCCGCACGGTCGGCGGGACGGCCTCCTTACCGTTCGGGACGGCCCCGGCGGCGAGCGGGTGGTGGCCGAGTGGTGCCAGGGCCGCCAGGAACAGCGCGCCCGCCACCGGCAGCAGGTCCAGGTCGCCCGCCGCGAGCACGATGCCCGCGAGCACCGCCACCGGGCGCCACCAGGCGATCCGCCGCAGCACCGCCGCCTGCGCCACGAGCAGCACCAGTCCGACGTAGAAGAGCGGCGGCCCGGCCGTGTAGAACACCGGCCCGGCGCCCGGGACCTCCCGGACGTGGGTGAAGAGGGCGTCCATCGCCGCCCGGTCCACCGAGCAGTAGCCGACGAGCAGGTCGATCAGCGTCTGCCCGGTCGCCGCCGCCGCGCCCAGCAGACCGAGCCACGCCCCGGCCGCGGCGAACCCCCGGCCCACCCGGCCCCGCCCGTCCGCCGCCACGCGCCGCAGTCCCAGCAGCACCGGGACGAACGACACGATTCCGGCCAGCAGGGCGAGGTGCCCCAGCGACCAGGCCGGTCCGGGCCCGTGCTCGGGGTCGGCCAGCCGGAGGAGCCCGTACGCCGTCATGCAGAGGGGAGCGAGGGCGAAGGCCGTCCGCCGCCAGGACGCTGCCGTGGTGTCGTCGCGTGTCATGTCTTGATCATTTCCGTCGGGGCTCCCCGGCGGCCTCGGGGAATGCCCTGAGCCCACCCGGAGAGGTCCCCGAGGGGTGGGGGCGAGGCGGGTCCGGGGAGAAGTTCGGGTGGGCGTGCGGATTCGGGCGAACGGAGTTGGCCGTACCGCGTCTTTGTCCGGACCAGAGGGCGGTGCGAGCATGCGGCGATGGCTGACGAGATGGTGCGCACGGCACAGAGGCTCTACAACGCCACGTACGCCGGTGTGAGCGGTCTGCCCGTGCTGGAGGAGAACGGCAGGACGTCGTGGGACGTCATGTACGCCCTGACCAGGGCCTTGCAGTACGAACTCGGCGTCTCGCCGATGTCGAACAACTTCGGCCCGGCCACCCTGGCCGCGCTGCGGGCCAAGTACCCCGTCCTCGACCGGGACCACGGCACGTCGAACATCGTCCGGCTCGTGCAGTCCGCCCTCTACTGCAAGGGCTACGACGGGGGCGGGCTCGACGGGGTGTACGGCGGCCGGGTGGCCGGCGCGGTCGGCGGGCTGAAGCGTGACATGGGCGTGGCGGCCGCGCTCCCGGGCGACGGCGTCCAGCCCAAGGTCTTCAAGGCGCTGCTCACGATGGACGCCTACGTCCGGGTGGAGGGCGGCGACGACGCGGTCCGCGCCGTCCAGCAGTGGCTCAACGGCCGCCACGTGGACCGCCGCGACTTCTTCGTCGTCCCCTGCGACGGACGGTACTCGCGGGACGTCCAGAAGGCCCTGGTACTCGCGGTGCAGTACCAACTGGGCATGAGCGACGACGTGGCCACCGGCGTGTTCGGGCCGGCGACCAGGGAGGGGCTGCGGAAGAACACCGTCGCCACCGGGTCGAGCGGCCCGTTCGTCCGGTTCTTCACCGCCGCCATGGTGTTCAACCGGCGGCCCGGCGTGTCCTTCGCGGACACCTTCACCGACGGACTCGCCGACGCCGTACGGGCCTTCCAGGACTTCGTGAAGCTCCCGGTCACCGGCGCCGGGGACTTCCCGACCTGGGCGTCGCTCCTCGTCTCCTGCGGCGACACCACCCGGCGCGGCACGGCCCTCGACTGCGTCACCGAGATCACCCCGGCCCGCGCCGACGCCCTGCGGCAGGCCGGCTACCTCGTCGCGGGCCGCTATCTGTCCAACGCCCCCGGCTCGTCGTGGAACAAGAAGATCCAGCCCGGCGAGCTGGCCGTCATCGCGGGCAAGGGCCTCCGGGTCTTCCCCATCTACCAGACCTACGGCGGCTCGGCCGCCTACTTCAACGAGGCGCAGGGCGCGGCCGACGCCACCGCGGCCCACGAGGCGGCCCGCGGCTACGGCTTCCGCAGCGGCACCTGGATCTACTTCGCCGTGGACTTCGACGTCCTCGACCAGCAGGTGACCGACAACGTCATCCCCCACTTCCGCGGCATCGCCCGCCGCCTGGACGAGTTGGGCGGCACGTACCGGACCGGCGTCTACGCCCCGCGCAACGCCTGCTCGCGCGTCTCGGCGGCCGGCCTCGCGACGTCCTCCTTCGTGGCGGACATGTCCACGGGCTTCTCCGGCAACCTGGGCCACCCGATGCCGGAGAACTGGGCGTTCGACCAGATCGCCACGATCGGCGTGGGCGAGGGGGACGGCCGGATCGAGATCGACAACGACATCCTGTCCGGGCTGGACATGGGACAGAACGAGTTCGACGGGGCGGAGGGCGGGGAAAAGTGAGCGGGGAGATGAACAGGAACGAGGTGTCGCGTCGCGCGGTGCTGCTGGGAGCGAGTGCGGTGGCGCTGGGCGCCGCCGTGCCCACGGTGGCCGCCGCCGCGCCCGCGTCAGGGGCGGCGCGCAGCGCCAACGGCTGGCCGCTGGAGGCGTCCGTGCGCGGCGGCGGCCCCGTCGAGGGCACCGGCGCCGCCGTACCGCTGCGGGCGGGCGCGCCGGCCGCCGTCCTGCTGCACGTGGTGCGCCGCTTCCACTACGAGATCGCCCCGCTGGGCCCCGGCCAGGTCACCGGCCACCTGGCCCCCGGCTCGACGCCGCGCACCGGACCCGAGAGCAACCACGCCTCGGGCACGGCGGTCGCGATCCGCCCCGACTGGTACCCGCGCGGGGCCCGCGGCGGCTTCTTCCCCGTGGAGATGCTGGTGCTGCGCGACGTCCTCGCCGAGTGCGAGGGCGTCGTCCGCTGGGGCGGCGATGTCCGCGACCGGCCGTACGAGGCCCTCTTCTGGATCGACGTCCCGCCCGGGGCCGCCGCCCTGGACCGGGTCGTCGCGAAGCTCGGCACCCGGTCGGCGAGACCGGGGACCGCCCCGGTGGACGTCGTCGCCCCCGACCGCCGCGCGGCGGCTGTGCGGCTGGAGCGCCGGCAGCGCGGGTGAGCCGCGGGGCGGTTCTTAATCAGTTGCCGGGCGGACGGGGCGTTGTTACCGTCCGCCCGGCGCGGTGATCATCCGCGTCGTACGAGCAGCCGTACGAGCACACGTGACCAGGGAGGTTGATGAATATGGCCGCCAACGGCCGTCATCGGCATGCCCATTTCCGTTCTGTTGTTCTTTCCGACGACCGGAGTCTCACGTGTCTTCTTCCCACCACCTGCCGGGTTCCTCGCGGAGCCACGGCGACCTGATCACCGACCGTCTCGTCCTGCGCCCCTGGACGGAGGCCGATGTCGCCGCCGTGACCGGCGGCACCACCCGGCTGCCGCACTGGGCCGACGACTTCCCCGCGGAAGGCGACGGCACCATCGCCGGGCTGTTCGGTGACTTCCCCGCCTGGCTCGGCGTCCATGGCCACCGCCTGGTCGTGGAGCGCGCCGGTGGCCTGGTGGTCGGCTCGGTCGGCCTCTTCTGGCCGCCCTCGGACGGCGTCCTGGAGCTCGGCTACGGCATCGTCCCGTCCCGCCGCGGCCGCGGCTACGCCCCTGAGGCCGCCCGCGCCCTGGCCCGCTTCGCCCTCACCGCGCCGGACGTCCAGACGGTGGTCGCCCGCGTCGAGACCGCCAACCCGCCCTCGATCCGCGTCCTGGAGAAGGCCGGCTTCCTTCGCGAGGAGGGGGACGCCGGGGCGGACACGCTGCGGTTCCGTTTCAGGGGCTGAGGCCGAGGCTGAGGTGGGGCGTACGGGGCGTGGGGGGGGGGGGGGGGGGGGGGGCGCCCCCCCCCCCCCACCCCCGGGTGCTTCAGGGCGACAACCGCTGGGCGCTGCGCCGGTTGGCTTCACGGACCTTGTCGTGGAGTTCGGCGCGGCGGCGGGCGGCGTCGTGGTCGGGTCTGTGGTCGGGGACGCCGGTGCCGGCTGTGGTCGGCCCTTCCGGACTCGGCCCTTCCGGACTCAGCCCCTCCGGACTCGGCCCCTCCGGCAGCTCCAGGGCCTGCCCGAGCGCCCGGTAGTCGACGACGCGGCGGACACCGCACGCCGCGCAGGCCCTCATGCCGGGGTCCGCGGCGGCCCATCCCGCCTCGGGGTGCGGGCAGTTGCCGCCGACCGGGGCGGGGCGTGACGTGCGGGCCGGAGAGGGCCCGCGGCGCGGCCGCCAGGTGTGACGGTGCGGCGGCAGGGGAGCGGCGGACGAGGGCCCGGGCCGCGTCAACCCCGTCCACAGCGCGCAGCCCGCGCGGTGCAGGAGCATGAGCGCGGACACGGCCACGCAGGCCGCGTGCGCGGCGCTCATGAGTGGGCCGCCCGGAGGTGGCGCCCCATGGCGCTGGTCGCCGCCTCGGCCGCGCGGGTGTCCCGCCGGCGGACGGCGTCGTAGTGCCGCGTCCTGAGCTCCCGGCAGCCCGCGCAGGGTGGGCGCGGGACGTCTGTGGACAGCTGGTGTTCGGTGGTCATCCGGGCTCCTCGGTACGGTGCGCGGGGGCGTCTCCGAACCGGCACGCGAAAAGGCACGCGGATGTCTCTAGAGACGCATCGCCCAGTGAAGCAGTGTGTCTCTAGAGAAATCAACGACTTCGGCGAATTACCACTCTTCGGGGGCGCCCCCAGCTCCGCGCCGACGACACGGCGCCCGTACGCTGTCCGGAGGAGAAGAGGTGATCACCTGATGGCCCACCAGGACACCGGCCGCCAGCCGAAGTACCGGCGGATCGCCGCCGAACTGCGAAACGCGATTCAGGCGGGCGAGTACGGCCCCGGTGACCGGCTGCCCGGCGAGAACGAGCTGATGGCCGCCCACAACGTGGCCCGCATGACGGCACGCCAGGCGCTGGGCGTACTGCAGAGCGAGGGCATCACCGAGGCCCGGAAGGGCGCCGGGGTCTTCGTACGCTCCTTCCGCCCGGTCCGGCGGCGCGGCATCCGGCGGCTCTCCGAGGAGGTCTGGGGCTCCGGCCGGTCCATCTGGTCCGCCGACGCCGAGGACCGCGACCCCGGCATCGACCGCGTCGACGTCGCCGAGACGACGGCCCCGGCCCGGATCGCCGACGTCCTCGGCCTCGTCCCCGGATCCCCCGTCTGCGTCCGGACCCGGCGCTTCGTCCTGGACGGCAGGCCCGTGCTGCTCTCCACCTCGTACCTCCCCGCGGACCTGGTGGCGGACTCCCCGATCACCCACGAGGACACCGGCCCCGGCGGCACGTACCTGCGCCTCGCGGAACTCGGCCACAAACCGGTCCACTTCCGCGAGGAGATCCGCTGCCGCATGCCGTCCGCCGAGGAGACGGAAGGCCTCGCCCTCACGGCGGGCACCCCCGTCATCCAGATCAGCCGCACCGCGTTCGCGGAGGGCGGCCGGGCGGTCGAGGTCAACGAGATGACGCTGGACTCGGCGTCGTACGTCCTGGAATACGACTTCGACGCCTGAGCGGGCGGGGGCCGGTGCCCTATGTTGCCCTCATGGCAGAAGCGCAGGGCCCTCCGCCCGTCGACCCGACTCGGGCGGCCTATGTCTACATGCAGGTGGCGGACCACATCGCCACGCGGATAGCGGCCGGCGAACTACGGCCGGGAGCGCGGCTGCCCGGTGAGCGGGATCTGGCCGAGGAGTACGGCGTGGCCGTCGGCACGACCCGCCGCGCCATCCAGGAACTGCGGGGACGCGGACTGCTGGTGACCCTGCCGGCGAAGGGGACGTTCGTCACGGACTCGGGGGCTCCCCTGTCGTGAAACGTAGGCGCGTTTCAGATAGGCGCGCTTCAGAGTGGCCGCTCGACGCTGCGGCGGTTCGTTTCGCGTAGTTTCCGGCGCAGTTCGGAGCGTCGCCGCCACGCGGCCGTCCATACGCCCGCCGGGCTCTCGGCGTGCGCTCGCTCCGGCAGCTCCAACGCCCGCCCCAGCGCACGGTAGTCGACGACCCGCCGTGTGCCGCACACGGTGCAGGCCTTCATGCCGGGGTCGGTCTCGGTGTAGGCGGACTCGGGGTGGGGACAGGGCCGAGGCCCGTCCCGGCGGGGCGGATGGGCGCGCGTTCTCGCGTGCACGGCGCACCCGGCGCGGTATGTCAGCGCCCGCGACGGGCTCATGAGTGGGCCGCGCGGAGGTGGCGCCCCATGACGGCGGCCATCGTCTCGGCCGTACCGGTGTCGCCCTGACGGGCGGCTTCACGATGCGTCGCCTTGATCTGCCGGCACCTGGGGCACGCGGTGCCGGCGGCTCCGGCGCCCGGGGACTCCGGTCGTTCGTCCTGGATGCGCATCGGACCTCCTGCTCGGATCAGGGGGGAGCGGTCCCGGCCGTCATCGGTCCCGCCCGGATGAATCACCGTCAGTAGCACTCTGATTGCGAAGCTACTCGCAGTTTTTCTGCGAGTCAAGAAAATCTGCTGCTATCTCGGTTCTCCGGCTTCTGGGAACCTGCTGGGACCCCCGCTGCCGCCTGAGAGGAGAGCGAACGTGCCCGCAGGTTTCGGCCTGGTCGTGCGCTTCACGTTGCGGGACGAGGAAGCGGCCGAAGGCTTCGACGAGTTGGTGTCCCGCACCCTGGAGGGAATCCGGCGGAGCGAACGTGGCACCGTTGTCTACGAGAACCACTCCGTGGGGGGCGAGCCGAACGTGCGGGTCTTCTACGAGCTCTACGAGGACCGCGCCGCGTTCGACGAACACGAGCGGCAGCCTCACGTCAGGCGGTTCCTCGAAGAGCGCGAGAAGTTCGTCCAGCAGACCGATGTGACCTTCCTGGAGCACATCGACGGAAAGGTGTGAAGAGACCGGTGATCCCCGAAGGGCAGCGTGCGTTCGGCGCGCGGGTCGCGGAACTGCGTGCGGAGCGCGGGCTGACCTAGAGGGAGCTGGCCGCCGGGATCGGTCGCACGACCAGCTGGCTCTCCCAGGTGGAGCGCGGCGTCCAGCCCGTCAACCGGCTGGACGTCCTGCGGCTGCTGGCCGACGCGCTCGGCGTTCCTCTCCACGAGCTGCGCCCCGACGCCCCGCAACCGGCGGAACCGGCCGTGCCCGCGCCCGCGCCGAACGACCTCGACCAGGTGCGGCTCCTGCTCTCGGGCCACCCCGCGCTGGAGGTCGTGCTCGACCCGGGCACGTGGAACACCAGACCGTCCCTCGTCGACCTCCGGGACGCCGTCGACCACGCCTGGTCGCTGGCGCACGGCGATCGGTTCTCCGAACTGACCGCGTCCCTGAGCGCGCTCATCCCGACCCTGGAGCGCGTGGTGCGCACAGTCGGTGATCACGAGCGCGCGGAGGCCTACAGCCTTCTCGCCCGTGCGTACCAGGCGATGTCGGCGGCCTTCGTGCGCCAGAACGAGGCGGACGCCGCCTGGGTGGCGGCCGACCGGGCCATCGCCGCCGCAGAGGCGTCCGGCCGTCTGCCGGACGTCATCGCAGGTACGTTTCGCCTGGCCCACGCGTGCGTCCGGCTCAAGCGCTACGACCAGGCGGAGCACGTCGCGCAATCCGCCGTGAACGCACTCGCCCGGCACATCGAACGGGTCGGCGTGTCACCGGAGATGCTGTCCCTGCTCGGCTCCCTGCACCTGGCGCTCGCGCTGGTCCACGCCCGCTGCCGCAATCGTGCCGACGCGCGCCGTGAAGTGGAGCTCGCACGCCGGGTCGCCGCGCAGCTCGGTGAGGACCGCAACGACCTCCACCTCGAGTTCGGGCCGACGAACGTCGAGATCCAGGCCGTCTCCGTCGCCGTGGACCTCGGTGACGCGGGGGAAGCCCTGGAGATCGGCGGGCAGGTGGACGCGTCCGGGCTGTCGGTCGAGCGCCGGGCGCGGCTCGCTCTCGACCTCGGCCGGGCGCACGCACAGCTGAGGAACGTCGAGGGCGCCCTGGAATGCTTCGTCGAAGCCGAGCGGCTGGCACCCGAGATGGTCCAGTCGCACATCGCGGCCCGCTCGGCGGTGCGCGACCTGATGCTCGTCGCCGGCCGCTCGGCCTCCGCCGAACTGCGGGCGCTGGCCCGGCGTACGGACGCGATGTCCTGACCGGGGAGCGGGCCGCGACCGCCCCGGAATCGACCGCGTCAGGACGGGTGACGGCCGGCGAGCTCGTCCCGTAGCCAGCCTGAGACGGCGCCCAGGTGGGTGGCCGCGGTGGCGATGTCCGCGGTGGCCGTGGGGCGTTCGGTCTGGGGGTCGTAGCCGGTGAGGCCCGTCTCCTCCTCGACGATGCGGGCGACGCGGTAGCCGTCCGC
Source organism: Streptomyces sp. NPDC044063 (assembly GCF_056434285.1). Lineage (NCBI taxonomy): Bacteria > Bacillati > Actinomycetota > Actinomycetes > Kitasatosporales > Streptomycetaceae > Streptomyces > Streptomyces sp. NPDC044063. The sequence continues at coordinate 88,174 of NZ_JBWKFM010000005.1, read as the reverse complement.
GATGACGCGCCGCGCCGCCTCTCCCGTGGAGCGGTACGGCATTTCGATGTGGGCGGAGTCCCCGTCGTACTCGAGGTGGACGTAGCCGGTGGGGCCGTGCCACCACAGGTCCAGGGCGGAGGGGTACTCCGTCAGCTCCACGTCGCCCGACTCCGCCGACACCCGCTCCACCACGCGCTCCCACGCGGCACGCCGGGCCGCGTCCAGGCGCAGGGGGGCCGGTTCGGCGTCGTTCCACGCGGCGGCCCGCTCCTCCAGGGCCTGCTCGACGGTGCGGCCCGGGGGAACGCGGACGAAGGTGATGTCGTAGGTCACCGGGGCCTCATCTCCCCGGCCCACGGCGAGACGATCGCGTAGACGTCGCCGACGCGGTCGGCGTACGGGCGGGACATGTACGCCTCGCGGCCCGTGACGGCGTACACGGTCACGCCGGAAGCCGGCTGCCGGTACGCCGTGGTGTACGAGCCCATCGTGGCGCGGGCGTCCTCCACCAGCGGGACACCGCGCCGCTCCAGCATGCCCCGCAGCTTGCCGAACGGCACGTGCCGGCCGAAGCGCCCGTACCGGCTCCGGAGCGTGGCGTTGACCACGCCGCCGCCCACGCGCGCGAGGCTGTGCACCCGCAGGGTGAAGTGGTGGCCCTCCCAGGGGTGCCGCGGCGAGTGCCGGTCCCAGTGGAACTCGGTCAGGCCGTAGTCGCGGGTCATCTGCCGGTCGCCGAAGGCGTTCTCGGCGTAGTCGGGCCCGAGGACGTCCGTGACCCGGCCGGGCCCGGCCTCCGGGCCGAGGCCGAGCAGCCTGCCGGTGGTGATGACGTCCAGGTAGAAGGTGAGGGAGTACGGGGTCACCGGGACTCCCCGGGGCCGGGCCGGCCGTGGCGGGCCGCGGCGTCCAGGCGGTGGGCTTCCGCCCGGACGTCCGTGTCCACCTCGGTCGGCGTCCTGGCGCCGTACTCGTCGAGGAAGTCGTACTCGTCGTCGAGGTCGGACAGCCGCACGGCCGCCGGGAGCTCGTGGCCGAAGCGGTCGTGGACGCGCACGGTCAGCTCCCGGGGCGTGAGCTCGCCGGCCAGCAGCCGGCGGGCGAGGGCTACGACCGCGGCTTCCTGGCCGACCGGGGAGTCGAGCGGATGGAAGGGCAGGCCCAGTTCCTCCAGGGCCGGGGGAAGGAGGTCCCGCACGGCGTACCTGGCGTCGGCGCGCTCGCACGCGGCCAGCATCCGGAGCGAGGGCCCGTCGAGCCCGGCTACCAGGGCGTCGCATGCCGCGGTGACCACCTCGTGGGCGTCGGCGTCCCCGATGTTCCACAGGACGGCACGGTCCCCGAACTCCCGCGCGGCTGTCTCCGTCGATCGCATCCGCCCATCCTCCCCCGCGCGGTACGGGTGCGTCACATGGGTTTCGGGCGTCAAGAGGGCGTTATGGGCGGACCCCTGGCGTGGTGTCCGGAAAACGGTGGCATACGCTGCCGCCATCACTAATGATCTTGGTGTCGATCCGGCACCTGGAAGTGGGGGACCCTCATGAAGCTCGCACGCGTTTCCGCCGCGGTCGTCGTCGCCGCGCTCGCTCCGGCGGTTCTGCTCTCCTCGCCCGCGTTCGCCGCCCCGGCGGCCGGTGCGCCCGCCCGTCCGGCGGCGGCCGCCGCCCCCGTCGACACCTCCGGCATGTCGCTGGACGACCTGCGTGTCGCCGTGCTGCGGATCATGAACAACGCCGGCCGCTCCGTGAAGGAGGCCGGCAGCGAGGCGCTCGACGGCGGTCCGGCCGAGCTGCGTCAGTTCCTGGAGGTCGGTCAGTTCACGGCTCGCGAGGAGGATGACCGCTTCGAAACTCTGACGATCATGCACAAGGGCGGTTCCTCCGTGAAGGCCGCCGGCGACCGTGCGCTCAAGAGCGGTCCGGCCGCCGTGCGCGAGTTCCTCGAGAAGGGTCAGTACGCGGCTCGTGAGGAGGATGACCGCTTCGAAACTCTGACGATCATGCACAAGGGCGGTTCCTCCGTGAAGGCCGCCGGTGACCGTGCGCTCAAGAGCGGTCCGGCCGCCGTGCGCGAGTTCCTCGAGAAGGGTCAGTACGCGGCTCGCGAGGAGGACGACCGCTTCGAAACCCTGACGATCATGCACAAGGGCGGTCCCGCCGTGAAGGCCGCCGGCGACAAGGCGCTCAAGAGCGGCCCCGCCGCCGTGCGCCAGTTCCTCGAGAAGGGCCAGTACGAGGCCCGCAAGATCGACGAGCAGAAGAAGCCGAAGCAGCAGCCGAAGAAGCAGCAGCCGAAGAAGGCCGCCCCCGCCAAGCGATGACGGAACGCACCACCACGACGCGCACGGTCCGTACCTGGGCCGTGCGCGCCCTCGTGACGGCCGTCGTCGTCGCCCCGCTCGTCTGGCTCGGCCTGGCCGTGCGCCAGCTCACCTCCGACGACCCCTTCCCCGCACACCGCACCGGCTGCGGCGAGGTCATGACGTTCGCCGGGGCGCGCATGCCCGAGGGGGCCACGGACAAGAAGTGCGTCAACGGCGGCGGGTGGCTGGACCGCAACTACACTGCGGAGTTCCGCGTGCCGCGCGCGGACGCCGCCGAGCGGCTCGCCGCGGCCTTCCCCCGTACCCGCCGGCGCGACCAGTGCGACGCCCCCGCCGACCTCTGCTTCTCCAACTCCCAGGAGACCGACCGGCCCGCCCGCCAGGCTCTCTACGTCGAGCTGGACGTCACCTACGAGGGCGGCGGTACGGCCCTCGTCCGGCTGAAGGCCTTCAACATGTGAGCGTCGGGCCGGTTCAGACCGTGACCGTCAGGACGATCGTCCCCGCCGGTCCCGTCTCCACCCGTACGGCCGTCAGGTCCGGCACCGCCACGTCCGGGCCGTGGGCGGCCGCGCGCGGGCCGACGCCCACGACGCGCATACCCGCGGCGCGGCCGGCCGCGATGCCGGCCTCGGAGTCCTCGAAGACGACGCAGTCCTCGGGCGCGAAGCCGAGCTCGGCGGCGCCCTTGAGGAAGCCCTCCGGGTCCGGCTTGCTGGCGCCGACGGACTCGGCGGTCACCCGTACCGCCGGCATCGGCAGCTCCGCCGCGCCCATGCGGGCGTCGGAGAGGGCACGGTCGGCGGAGGTGACCAGGGCGTGCGGGAGGCCGGCCAGGGCGGCCATGAAGGCGGGGGCGCCGGGGACCGGGACGACGCCGTCGACGTCGGCGGTCTCGGCCTCGAGCATGCGCCGGTTGTCCTCGTGGTTGAGCTCCATGGGACGGTCCGGCAGGAGGACGGCCATGGTGGCGTAGCCCTGGCGGCCGTGGACGATCTTCATGGCCTCGTCGCCGTCCAGGCCGTGCTCGGCGGCCCAGCGGCGCCAGCAGCGCTCGACGACCGCGTCCGAGTTGACGATCGTCCCGTCCATGTCGAGGAGCAGGGCACGAGCCGTGAGCGTGGTCGTGGTCGTCATCGTCGGACTCCAAGCGCGCGGAAAAAAGACAAGCGGCTCCACCCGCCGGTCAGGGAGTGCGGGCGGAGCCACTTTGTTTCTCAAAGATACAAAACGGACGGGGGGTAACGCCAACAGCCCTGGTCACCGCCAGCGCGCGGCCCCCTGGTCGGCGTACCCCAGCGGGCCGGGACCGGTCGTCCGGCGGACGATGGGGGCAGAGCGGAACCGACACCCCCGCACCCGAGGAGCCCCCATGGCCCAGGACGCCCCGGGCCCCGAACCCGGTCCCGCGGTGGCCGCCGCGCCCGCGCCCGCACCCGGTGAGGGGCAGACGCGCGGCGGAGTCCGCGTGGCGATCGGCGCGCTGCTGCTCGGCATGCTGCTGGCGGCGCTCGACCAGACGATCGTCTCCACGGCGCTGCCGACGATCGTCAGCGATCTCGGCGGGCTGGAGCACCTGTCGTGGGTGGTCACCGCCTATCTGCTCGCCTCCACCGCGGCCACCCCGCTGTGGGGCAAGCTCGGCGACCAGTACGGGCGCAAGCGGCTCTTCCAGACCGCGATCGTGATCTTCCTGGTCGGTTCCGCGCTGTGCGGGCTGGCCAGGAACATGCCCGAGCTCATCGGCTTCCGCGCCCTGCAGGGCCTGGGCGGCGGCGGTCTGATCGTGCTGTCGATGGCGATCGTCGGCGACATCGTGCCGCCCCGCGACCGGGGGCGCTACCAGGGGCTCTTCGGCGCGGTCTTCGGCGGTTCGAGCGTGCTCGGGCCGCTCCTCGGCGGGCTGTTCACGGACAGCCTCAGCTGGCGCTGGGTCTTCTACATCAACCTGCCCATCGGCGTCATCGCGCTCGCCGTCATCGCCGCCGTCCTCCACATCCCGGCCCGCCGCACCCCGCACCGCATCGACTACCTCGGCACCTTCCTCATCGCGGCCGTCGCCATCTGCCTGGTGCTGATGACCTCGCTCGGCGGCACCACCTACCCCTGGTCGTCGTGGCGGATCATCATGCTCGGTGTGCTCGGGGTGGTGCTGCTGGGCCCGTTCGTCCTGGTCGAGCTCCGGGCGGCCGAGCCCGTGCTGCCGCTCGGGCTGTTCCGCGTCCGCACCTTCACGCTCTGCTCGGTCATCGGCTTCGTCGTCGGCTTCGCGATGTTCGGCTCCATGACGTATCTGCCGACCTTCCTCCAGGTCGTCCAGGGCGTCACGCCGACCCTGTCCGGCGTCCACATGCTGCCCATGGTCGCCGGCATGCTGATCTCCTCCACCGGCTCCGGCCAGATCGTCAGCCGCACCGGCCGCTACAAGATCTTCCCCATCGCCGGCACCGCCGTCATGACCGTCGGCCTCCTCCTGCTCCACCGGCTCGGCCCGGCGACCGGGCCGGCCGAGACCAGCGTGTACCTCTTCGTCTTCGGCTTCGGGCTCGGCCTGGTCATGCAGGTGCTGGTGCTGATCGTGCAGAACGCCGTGGGCTACGAGAACCTCGGCGTCGCCACCTCCGGCGCCACCTTCTTCCGGTCCATCGGCGCCTCGTTCGGGGTGTCCGTCTTCGGCACGATCTTCGCCAACAAGCTGGGCCCGCGGCTGACCGACGCGCTGGCCGGCGTCACCCTGCCGCCCGGTGTCACCCCGCGGTCCCTCCAGGCCGACCCGCGGGCCGTCGACCGGCTGCCCCCGGCCCAGCGCGGCGCCGTCCTCGACGCCTACTCCGTCTCGATCACCGACGTCTTCCTCTACGCCGTGCCGCCCGCGCTGGCCGCCTTCGCCCTGGCCTGGCTGCTGAAGGAGCAGCCGCTGCGGGGCAGCGTCACCGCCCCCGACACCAGTGAGGTCCTCTCCAGCAACCCCGTCCACCGCACCTCGCGCGACGAGTGCGCCCGCGCGCTCTCCCTGCTCGGCAGCCGCGAGGGCCGGCGCAAGGCCTACGAGAAGATCACCGAACGCGCCGGGCTGGACCTGCGTCCCGCCGCGAGCTGGATGCTGCTGCGCCTCCACCGCGACGGCCACGTCGAGCCGTCCCTGCTGGCCGAGCGGGTGGACGTACCGATCCGGGTGGTCACGGACGCCGCCTCTCAGCTGGAGACCCGGGCACTGGCCTACCGCGAGGGCCTCGGGCTCGTCCTCACCGGCGAGGGGCGCCGCCAGGCGGAGCTGCTCTTCGGCGCGCGCGAGCAGATGCTGGCGGAGCTGCTGGGCGACTGGTGGACGGCCGCGGACCGCCCGCACGACCTGCGGGCCCTCGTCCACGAGCTCAGCGAGGAGATGTGCGGCTCCGACGCCGAGCAGCCGCACGACGGCGGCGCGCGCCCCGACCACCGCCTGTCGTGATCGCCTGCCCGCCGTGACTGCCTGCCCGCCGTGACCACCTGCCCGCCGTGACCACCTGCCTCGCTACGACACTCCGCCCGCCCCCAGCTCCTTGCCCAGCCACACCTCGGCGAACGGGTCCTCCTCCAGCGGCTTGTACGGCGCGATGTCCGTGAAGCCGTGCCGGGCGTACAGCGCCCGCGCCTCGACGAGGTCCCGGCGGGTGTTCAGCACCAGCCGCGTCACGCCCCAGGACCGTGCCGTCTCCTCGACCGCCGTCATCAGGACGGCGGCGCCGCCCCGCCCGCGCCGGTCCGGCCGGACGAAGACCCGCGACACCTCCGCCGTCCCCGGCTCCCGGCGCAGCAGCCCCGCGCAGCCCGCCGGCTCGTCACCCAGCCGGGCGACCAGCAGCACGCCCCGCGGCGGGGCGAGCCGGGCGTCCTCGGCGGCCGCGTCGGCCAGGTGACGCGTCATCTCCTCGGGGGTGGCCGTCCGGTCGTGGTGGAGGAGGTACCAGCGGTCGGCCACGTCCCCGAGGTACGCGCGCAGGAGCGCCGCCGCGTCGGGCGAGCCGACCGGTCGCGGGGCGACGGTCCAGGGAGCGGGAGGGTGAACGCCTGTCATGGCGCGGATCGTCGCATCCGACGGGCCGGGTGTCAGCCGGATTTCGGTCCGTGCGCCGGACCGGCCACCCACCGGGGGCGGTCAGCCCTCCTTGGGCCCCGTCTGCTGGACGACCTCGAAGGACCACACCGTCGAGCCCGTGGCGGCCGGCCGCTGCTGGGCGCCCTCGCCGCCGCGCTGGTGGGCGGCCTTCATCGGGCCCTCCATCCATGCCTGGAAGTCCTCCTCGGCGCGCCAGCGGGTGTAGACGAGGTACTGGTCGGTGCCCTCCACGGGGCGCAGGAGTTCGAACCACTCGAAGCCGTCGGCGGCCTCGACCGTGCCCGCGCGCGAGGCGAAACGCTGTTCGAGGACCTCGCGCTGTTCGGCGGGGACGGTCAGGACATTGATCTTCACGATACTCATGCGCCCCATCCTGCCCCAGTGTCGTGGTGGGAATCAGGTCACTTGTGGCAGGTTGTCAGGTGACCTGGGAGTGACCCGCGTCTCACTCCCCAGGACTCAGTCAGGTCTCGAACAGCCCCACGAGGGTGACCACCTGGGCGACAGGAGGTGCGGCAGAGCGTGGCGGATGCGGAGCGCGGCGGACCGGCCGGCCCACCGGGAGCGGGCTCCCGGACCGGCATGGTCCTGGGAGCGCTGTGGTTGCTCGCCGGGCTGCTGGCCCTGCGTCAGGCGGCGGCGGTGCTGCGGCTGCCCCCGGAGCGGCGGCTCACCGACCTGGAGACATGGGTCGGCGAGCACGGCGTCCCGCGGGTACGGGGCTCCCTCTACGACACCGACCGGTTCACCGGCACCCCCTTCTCGGGCCTCGTCCTCAAACCCCTGACCAGGGCCGCCGAGCAGAGCCTCGGCGTCGTCTGGACCCTGGGCACCCTGCTGCTCGTCGCCGCCGTCGCGCTCGTCGCCGCCCGCGCCCTGCCCGGGCGCGGCGACGGCTCGCCCGCCCGTCAGGCCCTGGCGGCACCGGTGGCGCTCATCCTGACCGTCGCCTCGCTGCCCGTGCGCGACACCTTCACCCTCGGCCGGACCAACGTCCTCCCGGTGCTGCTGGTGCTCCTGGGCTGCTGCCCGCCCCGGCGCGCCGAGGGCACCGGCCGGCCCACCGGCGTCCTCGTCGGTCTCGCCGCGGCCCTCCAGCCCGCCGTGCTGCTCTTCGCCCCGCTGCTGTGGCTGACCGGGCGCCGCCGCGCGGCCGTCGTCACCGGCGTCACCTTCGCCACCGCCACGGCGGTCGCCTGGGCGGCCCTGCCCGGCGACTCGTGGACGTACTGGGTGCACCACGTCGCCGGGGCCGGCCTCGGCGAGGCGCCCGCCGGCCTCGCCAACCAGTCGCTGCACGGCCTGCTGCTGCGCACCGGGCTGCACGGCCCGCCGGAGCTCGCGCTGTACGCGTCGCTGGCCCTCGTCGTCACCGTGCTCGGCCTGCGCCGCGCGGTCCGCTACGCCGCCGACGGGCAGGCGCTGCTCGCCGTCGCGGTCACCGGCTGCGTCGCGGTCGCCGTCGCCCCCACCGCCTGGCAGCACCAGCAGCTGTGGATCCTGCTGGCCGTCGCCGGCCGGGTGGGGCGGCGACGGGCCGACCGGAGGGGATGGCCCGTGCTGGTCGTCCTGGTCATGACGCTCCCCAGCGCGATCCTGGTGCCGCCCAACCCCGTCCTCGGTCCGGTCGGCCGGAACGCCCCGCTGCTGGCGGCGCTCGCGGCCGCCTGCGCGGTGCCGTTCCTCGTACGCTCCTCAGAGCGGTGGGACCGGCCGCTGCCCACCCCGGTCGCCGAGCCGCAGCGCGGCCGCTTCTCCTGGGTGCCGCTGCTGCGCTCCTTCAAGCGCGCGCTGAACCGTCCGAACCTGCTCCTGGAGCTGATGCTGATACGGATCGGCTACTGGGTCTACTCCTACATCCGTGCCCAGGCCCCGGACTCGCGCTCCCTGGCGGAGTCCCACGGCCGGCGGATCCTCGGCGTCGAGGAGCTGCTGCGCCTGGACGTCGAGCACCGCTTCAACCATGTCGTGGCGGGGATCGGCTGGCTGCGGGACAGCATGAACTACTACTACGGCACCTTCCACTTCCTGGTGCCGCTGTGCCTGCTGGGGTATCTGTACGTGCGCCGCCCGGCCACGTACCGGTGGGCGCGCACGGCGCTGGGCTTCGCGACGCTGATGGCGCTCGCCGGCTTCTGGCTCTACCCGCTGGCGCCGCCGCGGCTGATGCCGGGCCTGGGCTTCGTCGACACCGCCAACGGCCCGCAGGACCTGGCCAAGCCCGACTTCGGGCCGTTGACCGAGCTGTCCAACCAGTACGCGGCGATGCCCTCGCTGCACATCGGCTGGTCGCTGTGGTGCGGCGTCGTCGTCGCGATGGTGGCGCCCAAGGTGTGGACGAGGTGGCTGGGCATGCTGTATCCGCTGCTGACCTTCTCGGTCATCGTCGGCACGGCCAACCACTACGTCCTCGACGCGGTGGGCGGGGCGCTGGTCGTCGCCTCCGGGTTCGGCATCCAGTACGTGCTGACCGGCCCCGGCCGGGTGGCGCTGGCCGCCATCCCCGGGGCCCGCAAGGGGACCGAGGCCGTCCCGGACCGGCTGCCGGTGCGGGCCGGGAGCTGACGGGTGCGGGCCGGGAGCTGACCGGTGCGGGCCGGCAGCCGGCCCGGCCCGCTGGGGCGGCGCGCCGCGACCGCCGGTCCGCGGTCCGCCGCCCCGGTCCCGTGCGTCCCGGTCCGGGCTAGCCGTTGACGACGATCTGCGCGGCCGGGTCGGTCACGTCCGTGATGTCGTACGTGGCGTTGAACACCGCCGTCCGGGCGTTCGTCGGACAGCCGAAGCCGCCCTCGATCCGCACCGGCACCGCCGCGTCGGTCACCGTGATCTGCGACGGCGCTCCGTTGGTGAACGTCGCGGGTATGACCGCGGGAGCGCTGGGCGAGGCGGTGACGGTGCAGTTGGCCAGGCCACTGCTCTTGAGCACCATGCCGCCGGCCGGTGCGGTCAGCGTGGCCGTGCTCGGGGCGCCGTGCTGCATGGAGATGTCCCAGGCACCGGTGGTGGTGACCGTGATGGCCACGCCGGGCAGGCTGGCGCTGCACCCGGAGAACGCGGGCGGGTTGGCCTTGCTGACGACGGCCCCGGCCGGGTTGGTGTTGCCGGGGGCCGCCGGCACCTGGTTGTTGTCGCTCCCGGCGACCGGTTCGGAGCTGGATGCCGTGCACGTCACGGTGAGCGAGCCGGCCTGGAAGGTGACCTCGCCGTTGAGGGTGGCGGCGAAGGCGTGGCCGGCGGGCTCGACGGTGGTGGACCCGGCCTCCCGGGGGGCGGGCGCGGCGCCGGCGGCGGTGCCGGCGGCCAGGGTGAGGGCGGCCGCGACGGCGAGGACCGTGCCGGGGGTGCGGGCGCGTCTGAGGGTGTGGAGGGTCATGCTGTCTCCTTGGGTGGGAGGTGGGGCTCGGGGGAGAGCCCGGGCTCCGGGTCCGGTACGGGGTCGACCGGGGTCCAGGCGAAGACGAGGCCGCCGCCGGTGATCCCGACGACGGTGCCGAAGAGGAATCCGCCGAGGTTGGACATGACCAGCGCGGCCGCGGCGACGAGCACGGTGACCACGCCGGCCAGCGTCCGGTACTGGGGTGCGAACCAGGCGCTGAGGCCCATCACGATCATCACGAGGCCCATGAGGATCGACGGGATGCCCGCGATCCCCTGTTCGAGCATGATCTTCAGCGGTGCCAGCGGGAGGGCGCAGATCTCGGCGCCCGCGACGACGGCGGCCAGGCCGCCCCAGAAGGGCCGTCCCCTGCGCCACCGCCGCCACGCCGCCCACCATGAGCGGCGCGGCGCCGGTGCCGGGGCGGGCTCGATGCCGCCCGCCACGTCAGAAGCATTCCTGCTTGCCGAAGCCGATCTTCATGCTGAGGCCGGAGAGCTTGAACGTACCGGCGTTGGTGGCCCAGGCGACCTGTCGCATGTCGGTCATCACGACCTTGTCGGCCTGCTGGCCGAAGGCGTCCTGGAGGCCCTGGGCCGAGGCCGGGCCCTTGTTGAGGGTCGAGGCGTCGCGCCCGATCTCGATGTTCTTGAAGGTGGCGTCGCCGCCGAGCTGGGTGGCGTCGAGGAAGAGGTTCTCCGCCTCCACGGGCTTGCCGCCCGAGCCGGCCGTGAGCCGCAGCGTGATGTCGCCGAGTCCCGGCAGGGTGGTGACCACCGACTGGCAGAGGTCCTCCAGCTTCGCCTTCTTCACGGCGGTGACCGCGACGGGCAGCAGCTTGCCGCGGGCGTTGCGGTCGATGCCGCCGTACTGGGCGAAGCCGTCACCCTCCAGGGTCTTCGCGGACACCTTGAACTCCTGCCCGGACACCGCGAACGACGCGGCCAGCGCTCCTTGCGCGAGCGCGACGGCCAGTGCCGCGGTGGCGGCGAATCCGGGCACGGCGAGCACGGCGAACCTGCGCCACCTGACGCGTCCCGTCACCTGTCTTCCCTGAGCGTCCTTCATGCGTCGTCCCCTCGGAAACGTTTCCCCTCGACGGGGGGAGTGGACAGCGCCGGCCGCGCTGTCGCGGTGCGTGGGGTGCTGGGTACCGGCGCGGGGCGCGGCGTAGCGCGAACGCGCCGTCTCAGAAGGTGTACCCGAGAGTAAGTCCGCCGGGTGGGCCTGACAAGGGTTCAGGTATGGACAATTCCCTTTTGAATGAAGGGAGTTGGAGCGCCGGGGCGATACGGCGCCGGTGGTGCCGGTATTCAGGCGCCGTACGTCACCCGCAGCTCCTTGATGCCGTTGAGCCAGGCCGAGCGCAGCCGCCGGGGCTCGCCCGCCGCCCGGATGCCCGGTGCGACGTCGGCCACGGCGTCGAAGACGAGGCCGATCTCCAGCGCGGCGAGCGACCGGCCCAGACAGAAGTGGGGGCCGCCGCCTCCGAAACCGAGGTGGGGATTGGGGTCGCGGGTGATGTCGAAGGCCTCGGGCGCCTCGAAGACCTCGGGATCGTGGTTGGCGGACGCGTAGAAGAGCCCGACGCGCTGGCCCGCGGCGATGCGGACGCCCCCTAGCTCGGTGTCGCGCACCGCCGTGCGCTGGAAGGAGACCACCGGGGTGGCCCAGCGGACGATCTCCTCGGCCGCCGTCGCCGGGCGTTCGCGCCGGTAGAGCTCCCACTGCTCGGGGTGGGTGAGGAAGGCGTGCATGCCGTGGCTGATGGCATTGCGGGTGGTCTCGTTGCCGGCGACCGCCAGCATCAGCACGAAGAGGCCGAACTCGTCCGGGCGCAGGTTGCCCTCGCCCTCGGCGGCCATCAGCCGCCCGACGATGTCGTCGCCCGGGCGCGCGCCGCGCCCGGCCGCCAGGTTCATGGCGTACGTGACGAGCTCACCCGCGGACCGGGCGCCGGTCTCGCGGGTGACGGCCAGCTCCGGGTCGTCGTAGGCGATCATCCGGTTGGACCAGTCGAAGATCCTGGCCCGGTCGCGCTGGGGGATGCCGATGAGTTCGGCGATGGCCTGGAGCGGCAGCTCGCAGGCGATGTCGGTGACGAAGTCGCCGCTGCCGCGCCCGGCCGCCTCGGCGACGATGGCGCGGGCGCGCTCGCGCAGGGTGGTCTCCAGGGCGCGGACGGCGCGGGGGGTGAAGCCGCGCTGGACGATCTGGCGGACCCGGGTGTGCTCGGGCGGGTCCATGTTGAGCATCATCAGCTTCTGGGCGTCGATCTCCTCGGGCCGGATGTCCGGGTGGAAGCGGATGACGGAGGTGTTGCGGGCGGAGGAGAAGACCTCCGGCCGGGCCGAGACATGGCGGACGTCGGCGTGCCGGGTCACCGCCCAGTAGCCGTCGTCGCCGAAGCCCGCGAGGCCGTGCGGCTGGGGGACCCACGCCACCGGCGCGGTCCGTCGCAGCAGGGCGAACTCCGGCAGGGGGACGCGGTGCGCGTAGAGGTCGGGATCGGTGGGGTCGAAGCCTGCGGGCAGCTCCGGGCAGGACGCCATGGCCACCACTTCCTTTGCGTTTCCCGATGTTGGCTGACGCTACGTCAGAAGGGTGTCGGGCGACGGTAGTGAGGGGGTCTTGAAGGGGCAAGGCCGATGACGCCGTCTGTTGCGGCGGCGGGGGGTGCGCGACCCTTGCGTACCGGGGGTACGGGTCGGAAGACTGCGCACGGAACCAAGGAACTAGAACGCGTTCTGGAACGTGTGCTGGAACGCGCACGCCGAACGCGTACCGGTTTCCGGCCGGGGGCGCCGGGACGCCCCGCGGACGCGAGGAGAGGACGACTTGGTCATGCCCGCGGAACCCGTGATCGTCGAAGCCGTACGCACCCCCATCGGCAAGCGCGGCGGCGCGCTCGCCAACCTCCACCCCGCCTACCTGCTCGGCGAGACCTACCGCGAGGTCCTCGCCCGCACCGGCATCCAGCCCGACTGCGTCGAGCAGATCGTCGGCGGCACGGTCACCCACGCCGGCGAGCAGTCGATGAACCCCGCGCGCACCGCCTGGCTCGCCATGGGCCTGCCCTACGAGACCGCGGCCACCACCGTCGACTGCCAGTGCGGCTCCTCCCAGCAGGCCAACCACCTCGTCGCCAACATGATCGCGAGCGGTGTCATCGACGTCGGCATCGGCTGCGGCGTCGAGGCCATGTCCCGCGTCCCGCTCGGCAGCGGCTCCAAGCACGGCCCCGGCAGGCCCTTCCCCGACGAGTGGAACGTCGGCCTGCCCAACCAGTTCGAGGCCGCCGAGCGCATCGCCCGGCGGCGCGGCCTGACCCGTGAACGCGTCGACGCGCTCGGCCTGCTCTCCCAGCGGCGGGCCGCCCGCGCCTGGGCGGAGGAACGTTTCAAGCGGGAGACCTACGCCGTCCAGGTGCCCACCACCGAGGAGGAGCAGTTCGCGGGGCAGGGCATGTGGCGCCTCGTCGACCGCGACGAGGGGGTGCGCGACACCAGCATGGAGGCGCTGGCCGGCCTCAAGCCCGTCATGCCCGTCGCCGTCCACACCGCCGGCAACTCCTCCCAGATATCCGACGGCGCCGCGGTGCTGATGTGGGCCTCCAAACGCATGGCCCGCGCCCTGCGGCTGCGCCCGCGCGCCCGTATCGTCGCCCAGGCGCTGGTGGGGGCCGACCCGCACTTCCACCTCGACGGGCCCGTCGACGCCACCCGGGCCGTGCTGGGCCGGGCGGGGATGTCGCTGCGCGACATCGACATCGTCGAGATCAACGAGGCCTTCGCGTCGGTGGTCCTGTCCTGGGCGCAGGTCTTCGACCAGGACCTGGAGAAGGTCAACGTCAACGGTGGCGCCATTGCCCTCGGCCACCCCGTCGGCGCGACCGGCGCCCGGCTGATCACGACCGCGCTGCACGAGCTGGAGCGGCGCGACGCGGAGTTCGCGCTGATCACCATGTGCGCGGGCGGGGCGCTGGCGACGGGGACGATCATCCAGCGGCTGTGACGCCCGGCCCGGGCACTCGGGCGATCAGGCGTCCGTGAAGTCCGCGCGGGCGTCGAACGCGGCACGCCGGGTGGCCCGGCGCAGGGCCTTGAGGACCGTGGGGCCCAGGGTGAGGGTGGCCACCACCGTGACGAGGGCGCGGGCCAGGTCCCAGCCCAGCGAGGTCGCCAGGCAGTACGCCACGAACCGGGCGAGGTTGTCCGGCAGCGGATCGCCCGGCACGAACGCGACGTCCGAGACCAGCGAGCCGATGTAGGGCCAGCCCTGGAGGTTCATCACCGTCCCGTACGCCACGGACGCCAGCGCCCCGTACCCGGCCAGCAGCGCCGGCTCCCCCCGGCCGCGCAGCCGGTCCGGGCCCGGCAGCAGGCCCGCGCCCATCGCCACCCACCCCATGGCCAGCATCTGGAACGGCAGCCACGGCCCCACACCACCGGTGAGCAGCGCGGACGCGAACATCGACAGCGACCCGAGGACGAACCCGAAGCCGGGCCCCAGCACCCGCCCGGACAGCACCATGAGGAAGAACATCGGCTCGATGCCGGCCGTGCCGGCGCCGAGCGGGCGCAGCGCGGCGCCCGCCGCCGCCAGCACCCCGAGCATCGCCACGGCCTTGGCGTCCAGCCCGGTGTCCGCGATCGTCGCCATCACCACGGCGAGCAGCAGCGGCAGCAGCGCGGCGAACAGCCACGGCGCGTCCTGCGCGTGCGCCAGCCCCGACCCGGAGCTCGCGAGCAGCGGCCAGCCGAAGGCGGCCACGCCGGTCAGCGAGACGAGCACGAGGGCCGCCACGGACCGGGGGCCGAGCCGGACGGCCCGGGCCTGGCGGTCGCCGCGCGGGACCGCTCCGCGCGCGGCCGGCACCGACGGGAGGGCGGCCGGCGCGGGCCGCGCCGGGGGGACCGGGGCCTCCGGGGGAGGGGCCTGCGGGGGCTGGGCCGCGCTCACGACGCGCCGTCCAGCGCGCCGCGCACCTGCGACACCGTCAGCCACGGCAGCGGCGCCAGCACCTTGGCCACCTGCGGCGCGAAGGCGGGCGAGGAGACGACGACCTCCGCCGTGGGGCCGTCGGCGACGACCTCCCCGTCGGCGACGATCACCACACGGTGGGCCAGCTCGGCGGCCAGCTCCACGTCGTGGGTGGCGAGCACGATCGCGTGCCCCCGCCCGGCCAGGTCGCGCAGGACCGCGGTCAGCCGGGCCTTCGCCGCGTAGTCCAGGCCCCGGGTCGGCTCGTCCAGCAGGATCAGCGGCGGCCGGGCGGTGAGCACCACGGCCAGGGCCAGCGCCAGGCGCTGCCCCTCCGAGAGATCGCGCGGGTGGGTGGTGTCCGGGACGTCCGGCAGCAGCTCCGACACCAGCTCCCGGCAGGTGCCGGGACCGGCACCGGCGTCGCGGTCGGCCGCAGCGCACTCCGCGGCCACCGTGTCCGCGTACAGCAGGTCGCGCGGCTCCTGCGGGACGAGGCCCACGCGGCGCAGCAGCTCGCGCGGCCCCGTGCGGTGCGGCTCCGCGCCGCCGACGCGCACCGTGCCGCGGGCCGGCTCGTGCATGCCGACGAGCGTGCGCAGCAGCGTGGACTTGCCCGCGCCGTTGCGGCCCATCAGGGCCACCGTCTCGCCGGCCCGCACCGTCAGGTCCACGTCGTGGAGAGCTGTCACCCGGCCGTGCCGGACGCCGAGGCCCGCCACCGAGGCGACCGGCGCTTCGGTGTCCGGGCCCGGCTCCGGGCGCGGCGCGCCGCCGGGGGCCGGGGGCTCCACCGGCGCCAGCCGCTCGCGCAGGGACGCGGCCCGGCGCCGGGCGTCCCGGACGGACAGCGGCAGCGGCGACCAGCCGGCCGTGCGGCCGAGGGCCACGACCGGCGGGTGCACGGGCGAGACCGCCATGATCCCGGCGGGCTCGCCCACGACGGGCGCCTCGCCCGGGCCGGGCAGCAGGATCACCTGGTCCGCGTACTGCACCACCCGCTCCAGCCGGTGCTCGGCGAGCAGCACGGTGGTGCCCAGGTCGTGGACCAGGCGTTGCAGCACGGCCAGCACCTCCTCGGCGGCGGCCGGGTCCAGCGCGGACGTCGGCTCGTCCAGGACCAGCACCTTGGGGTGCGCCGTCAGCACGGAGCCGATGGCGACGCGCTGCCGCTGGCCGCCCGAGAGCGTGGCCAGGGGCCGGTCGCGCAGGCCCTCCAGGCCCAGCAGGTCCAGGGTCTCCTCGACGCGGCGGCGCATGGTGGCGGGCGGGATGCCGAGGGACTCCATGCCGTAGGCGAGTTCGTCCTCGACGGTGTCGGTGACGAAGTGGGCGAGCGGGTCCTGCCCCACGGTGCCCACGACGTCGGCCAGCTCGCGCGGCCGGTGGGTACGGGTGTCGCGGCCGTCGACGGTCACCCGGCCGCGCAGGGTGCCGCCGGTGAAGTGCGGGACGAGGCCGCTGACGGTGCCGAGGAGGGTGGACTTGCCGACGCCCGACGGCCCGACGAGCAGGCACAGTTCGCCCTCGGGGACGGTGAGGTCGACGTCCGCGAGGGCCGGGCGCGGGGCGCCGTCGTACGAGACGGTCACCTGGTCGAAGCGGATCACGGTGCCTCCTCCTTGCGGTCGGGGGTGACGGTGGTCGCCCGCCGTCCCGGCGACCGGTCCGGCGCCGGGGCCACGAAGGCCGGCAGCAGGCCGATCAGGAGGAACGCCGCGGGCAGGAGCGGGAGGGCGGGGGAGGTGAGGGGGACGGCCGGCGGGTGGAGGGCGCCGGCCGCGAACGAGCCGGCCCACACGGTCAGCGCCGCGACCGCGACGCCCGAGGCGGACACCAGCCAGGCGCGCGCGCCCCACGGGTCCGGGCGGTAGCGGGTGCGCGCCGAGCGGCGGCCGCCCAGCCACAGGCCGGCCAGCGCCAGCACCAGCCCGCCGGCCAGCAGCGGCACGCCGTAGCCGGCCCCCGTGTCGCCGAGCAGGCCGTACGTGCCGGCGCACACGCCCAGCAGACCGCCCAGGGTCAGGGCGCTCGTGGTGTGCCGCACGGCGGCGGGGACCTTCGCCGTACGGCCGTAGCCGCGCGCGTCCATGGCCGCGGCCAGCGCCACCGAACGCTCCAGCGCGCCCTCCAGCGCCGGCAGCCCCACCTGCGCCAGGCCCTTCAGACCGCGGTCCGGGCGGCCGCGCAGGCGGCGCGCCGCGCGCAGACGCTGGACGTCGGCCACGAGGTTCGGCGCGAAGGTCATCGCCACGACGACCGCCACCCCCGCCTCGTACAGCGCTCCGGGGAGGGACTTCAGCAGCCGGGCCGGATTCGCCAGGGCGTTGGCGGCGCCCACGCAGATGAGCAGGGTGGCCAGCTTCAGCCCGTCGTAGAACGCGAAGACCAGGGCCTCGGCGGTCACCCGGCCGCCGATCCGCACGCCCCGCGCCCACGCGGGCAGCGGCACCTCGGGAAGGGTCAGCACGATGTGGGTACCGGGGATCGGGGAGCCCGGGACGACCGCGAAGACCAGCCGGATGGCGATGACCGCGAGACCCAGCTTGAGGAAGGCCCCGTACGAGCGGGCCCACGGCGCGTCCGTGCGGCACGTCGCGACGACGTAGCCGGCGACACCGATCAGCAGCCCCAGCAGCAGCGGATTGGTCGTGCGCGAGGCGGCGGTCGCCAGGCCCAGCGCCCAGACCCACCAGGCGCCCGCGTGCAGGGCGGAGGCCCGGCCGCCCGCCCCGCCGGGCCGGTCCTCCCGCTTCTCCCGCCTCATCCGCGACGACGCCGCCGCGCCTGCCACGCCGCGGCGCCCGCGAGGACGGCCACGGCGGCGATCCCGCCGATCAGCCCGGCGGACGGGCCGCCGTCGTCCGTGCCCTCACCGGAGTCCGCCGCGGCGGCGGACGGCGTGGTGGTGGAGCCGCCCGTGCCGTCCCCGGCGACCTTCTCCGCGCAGCCCGACCGGGGGTAGCCGGCGATGCCGCAGAGCAACGCGTCGGAGTTGTAGCGCAGCGGCTTCGCGACCGCCGCCAGTGCCTCGGCGGCGCTCGCGTCCGTGGCGACGCTCGCGCAGGCCGTCCGGCCGGCGGGCGGGCGCTCGCCGCCCGGCGCGTCGGCGGGCGTGCCGAAGTCGAGCACCACCGCCACGCGCTTCTTCCCGTCCTCGGCGGGCGTGCCGTCGCACACGGCGCCGAAGGAGGCCGCCTCGCGCGGCTTCGCGGCGTCCGCGCCGTCCTTGCTCACGGCGAAGCGGAAGCCGACGAGCTCCCCGTCGGCGGGCCGCAGCGTGGCGGGCCCCTGGGTGGCGTACGTCCAGTCGGCGGCCCGCGCGCCGCGCTGCCAGAAGGACCAGTAGCGGTAGCCGTCGGCGTGCGCGGGGGCGGCACACAGCAGGGCCGTCAGCCCGGCCAGGAGCAGGGCTCCGGCCCCCCGGCGCGCGGCGGCCACCGTCACAGCTGGTTCTTCTTGCGGTTGCTCAGCAGGAAGCCGACGCCGACGCTGGCGACGAAGAAGACGCCGACGAACCACCAGGCGCCGAAGCCGCCGCCGTCGTCCTTCTTCTTCTCGTCCTTCTGCTCCGGCGACGCGGTCGCCTCCGGCTTCGGGCCGGTCGCGTTCAGCGCCGCGACGAAGTCGGTGCCGGCGAAGGAGCGCGGGTCGCCGCCCGCGGCGTGCACGGTGAGCACGATCTTGGCGAGGCGGCCGGGGTTGCCCTTGGCCCACTCGGCGGCCTTGTTGTTCTTGTCCTCCAGCCACTTCAGCGGCTTGGCGGCGGCGTCGGTGTGGCCGCCGGCGGCGAGGGCGAGCGTCGCGTCGGCGGTGGTGCCCAGGTCCGGGCCCTCGGGGGCGCCGGGCATGGACGACTTCAGGAAGCCGCCGTTCTTCTCGGTCTTCTGCGCGAGGTGTGCGGCCACCGCCTCGGCGGACGCGGCGGCGTCCTTCGGCTTCGCGGACTCGTCGTCGGCGCACTCCAGCGGCTTGACCGGCTTGTCCGCGCCCTTCGCCGGGGCGACCAGGTAGCCCTTGCCGAGGACGCCCAGCGCCGCGGCGGCGGAGGCGAGGTCGTTGGGGGCGAAGCCGCCGCGCTCGTCCTCCTTCTTGTCGCAGCCGGCCTGGAGGGACAGCAGGGAGTCGTAGGGGCTCTTGCCGCCCTTGGCGGTGGCCTTGGCCGGGTCCTGGCCGGCCGCGGCGTAGGCGCCGACGGCGGCGGAGGTGGAGTTGGCGTCGCTGGGGGAGCCCGGGGACATGCCCCAGCCGCCGTCCTCGTTCTGGTGCGACGTCAGCCAGCCGAGGCCCTTCTTGACGACCTCGGCGCGCCCGCCGACGGCGGCCAGCGCCTGCACGGCGGTCGCGGTGGAGTCCGTGAACTCGCCGGCCTTGGCG
Organism: Streptomyces sp. NPDC044063; assembly: GCF_056434285.1. Taxonomy (NCBI): domain Bacteria; kingdom Bacillati; phylum Actinomycetota; class Actinomycetes; order Kitasatosporales; family Streptomycetaceae; genus Streptomyces; species Streptomyces sp. NPDC044063. The sequence continues at coordinate 69,034 of NZ_JBWKFM010000005.1, read as the reverse complement.
TCGCACGGCTTGCCCGTGTCCGCGCGGTAGGCCGCGAAGCCGCCGTCGGCGCACTGCTGGCCCGCCAGCCAGTCCACGGCCCGCGGGGCGGGGGAGACGCCGGTGGCGTCCTGCGCGAGGAGGGCCAGCGACTGCCGGAAGACACCGTCGAACTTCGGGTCGGCCGTGCCGAACAGGCCCGGGGCCGCCGGCGACGGCGAACCGTCGGCGAAGGCGGCGGGGGCCGCGACCGCGCCCAGGACGGCGGAGGCCAGGACGGCGGCGGTGGCCGACGTCGCGGCGGTGCGGCGCGCGCGGGCGGCGAGGGAGGGAGCCATGAACGTGGTGCCTCTCGGTGGTGCCGGTGGTCGACCGACGTCGCTTTGCGGGGGGCCGGACAACTTTATCCGGAGCCCCGGGGGGCGCCGATACCGCCACGGAAGGGGACGGAATCCGGTCATGCTCATGTCGGGTCGGGAAGGTCCGCACCATTGCCCCGCGACCGTGGAGCTGCTATCCAACGGCTGGCTCTTCTGATGCAGCGTCAGCTACCGACGGAGGCGATCGCGATGCCAGGACCCACCGAGCGCGGCCCGCAGCACGGCCCGCAGCACGGCCCGCAGCACGGCCCGCGGCCCGACCCCGGGCACAGCCCCGGACAGGGCCTCGTGGAGCACGGTCAGCTCGTCATCGGCGGCACCCTCACCGACCCGGCCGCCGGCCCCGGCGGCGAGGTCATCGAGGTGGTCTCGCCGCACACCGAGGCCGTCATCGGCCGCGTCCCGCACGCCTCGCGCGCCGACGTGGACCGGGCCGTGGCCGCCGCCCGCTCCTCCTTCGACTCGGGCGTCTGGTCCGGGCTGCCGCTCGCCGAGCGCGTCGAGGTCGTCACCCGGATCAAGGACGGCGTCGCCGCCCGCCACGAGGAGCTCGCCCGGCTCATCTCCGCGCAGAACGGTTCCCCCTATTCCTGGAGCGTCCTCGCCCAGGCGCTCGGCGCGGTGATGGTGTGGGACAGCGCCCTGACCATCGCCCGCGACTTCCGCTACGAGGAGCGCCGGGCCGGCGTCCTCGGCCCGCTGATCGTCCGCCGGGAGCCGGTGGGGGTCGTGGCGGCCGTGGTGCCGTGGAACGTGCCGCAGTTCGTGGCCGCCGCCAAGCTGGCGCCCGCGCTGCTGGCCGGCTGCTCGGTGGTGCTCAAGCCCTCCCCGGAGACGCCGCTCGACGCGTACGTGCTCGCGGAGATCACCGCGGCGGCGGGGCTGCCGGAGGGCGTGCTGTCGATCCTGCCCGCCGGACCCGAGGTCAGCGAGTACCTGGTCGGCCACCCCGGGGTCGACAAGGTCTCCTTCACCGGCTCGGTCGCCTCCGGCAAGCGCGTCATGGAGGTCGCGGCCCGGCAGCTCTCCCGGGTCACCCTGGAGCTCGGCGGGAAGTCCGCCGCGATCGTGCTGCCCGACGCCGACCTCGACGCGGCCGTCGCCGGCATCGTGCCGAGCGCCTGGATGAACAACGGCCAGGCCTGCGTCGCCCAGACCCGGGTGCTCGCCCCCCGCTCCCACTACGCCGAGCTCGCCGAGCGCCTCGCCGCCGCCGCGAACGCGCTGACCGTCGGCGACCCGCTCGACCCGGCCACCCAGGTGGGCCCGCTGGTGGCCCGCCGGCAGCGCGAGCGGTCGCTGGAGTACGTCGCGCTCGGGCAGCGCGAGGGCGCCAAGGTGCTGGCCGGCGGTGGCCGGCCGGACGGGCTGCCCACCGGCTGGTACGTGGAGCCCACGCTCCTCGGCGAGGTCGCCAACACCATGCGCGTCGCCCGCGAGGAGATCTTCGGCCCCGTGGTCTGCCTGCTGCCCTACGACGACGAGGAGGAGGCCGTCCGCATCGCCGACGACTCCGAGTACGGGCTGTCCGGCAGCGTCTGGACGAGCGACCTGGAGCGCGGCGTCGACATCGCGCGGCGGGTGCGCACGGGCACGTTCTCGGTGAACACCTTCAGCCTGGACCTCTTCGGGCCCTTCGGCGGCTACAAGGACTCCGGCGTGGGCCGGGAGGGCGGGCCCGAGGGCTACGCCGAGTACTTCGAGCAGAAGACCATCCACCTGCCCGGCGGGACGCCGGCGCCGTTCGCGTGACCGTCGCCGTCCGGTCGCGGCCACCCGGTCGCGGCCGGACGGGGGCGCTACTTCGTACAGGATCGAACATAGATTGACGCGTGCGTTCCTCATGGGATGTTCATGACATGCGTGACTGTCCCGGCCCTCCGCCCCGTGGAACTCTCTTCCCGTCCGCAGCAAAGGGGGGCCGATGGAGAAGCGGTACGAGGTGTACTGCCTGGCAGACAGGCACTTCTACGAGATCCCGGACCGGCCGGCGACCGCCGCCGGCGAGCGGGTCCGGCTCTTCGAGACCGCGCGGCGCCACGTCCCCGAGGGCTGGCGGAGCACCCGCCACGGCGACTGGCTCACCTTCACCCCGCTGACCGTCGACGGCACCCCGCGGCCGGCGCCCGCGCAGGGCTGGAAGATCCATGTGTCCGCCGCGGCCGGGCACGCCGACAAGACCGCGGCCGCCGTATGGGACTACTGCGTCCCGCGCGGCATCCCCTTCAAGTTCGTCCCGGCGCCGCACCTGCTCCACCTGCGCGACAGCAAGTACGCGCCGCGCGACGGCAGCGGCAAGTTCGTCACCGTCTACCCGGCGGACGAGGAGCAACTGCGCACCACGCTCACCGAGCTGCACGAGATCGTCGGCGGCACCCCGGGCCCGTACGTCCTCACCGACCTGCGCTGGCACGAGGGCCCGCTCCACGTGCGCTACGGGGCCTTCGCCGCCCGCTACTGCGCCGACGCCCACGGCACCCTCGTGCCCGCCGTCGAGGACCCGAGCGGCACCCTCGTCCCCGACCTGCGCGCCCCGGCCTTCCGGACGCCCGACTGGGTCGCCCTGCCGGCCTTCCTCGAACCCCACCTCGCCGCCCGCAACGCCACCACCCTCGGCGAGCTGCCCTACCGCGTCGAGAAGGCCCTCCACTTCTCCAACGGAGGCGGCGTCTACCGCGGCACCGACACCCGTGACGGCCGCGCCGTCGTCCTCAAGGAGGGCCGCCCCCACGCCGGGCTCGCCGCCGACGGCGCCGACGCCGTCACCCGCCTGGAACGCGAGCGGGACGCGCTGGAGCGGCTCGCCGGCCTCGGCGTCGCCCCCGGCCTGCGCGACTGGCTCGCCGTCGGCGACCACCGCTTCCTCGTCATGGACTTCGTCGAGGGCCGGCCGCTCAACTCCTTCTTCGCCGAGCGCCACCCGCTGCTCACCACCGACCCCGACCCGGAGGCCGTGGCCGACTACACCGCGTGGGCGCTCCGCATCCACCGGGCCGTCGAGACGGCGGTCGAGGCCGTGCACTCCCGGGGCGTGGTCTTCAACGACCTCCACATGTTCAACATCCTCGTCGCCCCGGACGAACGGTCCGTGACGCTCATCGACTTCGAGGCCGCCGCGCCCGCCTCCGAGGCCGGCCGGCAGATCGTCGCCCACCCGGGCTTCGTCGCCCCGCCCGACCGCACCGGCACCGACGTCGACCGCTACGCGCTGGCCTGCCTGCGCCTCGCGCTGTTCCTGCCGATCACCACGCTCCTCGGCATCGACCGCGGCAAGGCGGCCCACCTGGCCGAGGTGATCGCCGAACACTTCCCCGTACCGGGGGAGTTCCTCGACGAGGCGGTCGCGGAGATCACCCGGGAGGGCGCCACCGCGCCGGGGTCCGGGACCGCGCCGGGGTCCGGGACCGCGCCGGCCGGCGCGCGGCGCCGGGGCGCCCCGGCCGGGCTCCCCGACCCGGGCGACTGGCCCGCGGCGCGCGACTCCATGATCCGCGGCATCCTGGCCTCCGCCACCCCCGACCGTGACGACCGGCTCGTGCCCGGCGACATCGCGCAGTTCACCACCGGCGGCGGGCTCGGGCTCGCGCACGGCGCCGCCGGGGTGCTGCACGCCCTCGCCGAGACCGGCGCACCCCGCTGGGAACAGGGCGAACGCTGGCTCCTCGACCACACCGACCCCACCCCGCCCGGCACCCCGCTCGGCCTCTACGACGGCATCGCGGGCATCGCCCACACCCTCCACCGCCTCGGCCACACCGGGCGCGCCCTGGACCTCACCGCGTCCCTGCTCGCCGAACAGTGGCAGCGGCTGGGCCCCGGCCTCCACGGCGGACTCGCCGGGGTGGGGCTGGTCCTCGACGACCTCGCCGAGGCCACCGGCGACCGTTCCCTGCGCGAGCACGCCCTGCGCGCCGCCCAGCTGCTCGCCGACCGGTTGGCATCGGACGGGGCCTCCACCGGCCGCCGCGCCGGGCTGATGCACGGTGCCACCGGCGCCGCGCTGCTCTTCCTCCGGCTCCACGAACGCACCGGCGCCCCGGCCCTCCTGGAGCTCTCCGGCACCGCCCTGCGCGCCGACCTCGCGCGATGCGTCCGTACACCGAGCGGCTCCCTCGACGTCGACGAGGGCCGGCGCACCATGCCGTACCTCGGCGACGGCAGCGTCGGCATCGGCGCGGTGCTCGACGACCACCTCGCCCACCGCCCCGCCGGGGCGGACGACGACCTCACCGAGGCCCGCGACCGCATCGTCCTCGCCGCCCGGTCCCGCTTCTACGCCCAGCCCGGGCTCCTCCAGGGCCGCGCCGGAATGATCTGGCACCTCGCCCGCACCACGGCCCCGGGCGTCACCCGCGAGCACCTCGCCGCGCAGGTCTCGGCCATGGGCTGGTACGCCATGCCCTACCGGGGCGAACTGGCCTTCCCCGGCCACCAGATGATGCGCCTGTCGATGGACCTCGCCACCGGAACGGCCGGCTGCCTGCTCGCGCTCGGCGCCGCCCTCGGCGAGGGGCCCGCGGGCCTGCCGTTCCTGCCGCCCCTCCGGGCGCCCCAGAGCCGGCTCCGCCACGCCGCGGAGTCGTGACGCACCACCACGTCCGATCGTCCGATCGCGCGATCCGTCCCCGATGAAAGGAAGAACGATGGCGCTTCTCGACCTCCAGAGCCTCGAGTCCGACGAGCAGTACGGCGGTGGCCACGGCGGTGGCGGCGGCAGCAACGTGAGCCTGCTGCTCTGCTGGAGCACGGCCAGCGTCGCGCTCTGCCTGTGACCGGCTGACCGCCGTCCGCGGATGACCGCGGCCCGGTGGGCCCTCCCCGGCGGAGGGCCCACCGGCACGTCCGGCCGGGCCCCGGCCCGTGAAGAGAAGGGGGGTGTCGTCCATGGCCGTCACCGCCCCGCGCCCCGAGGCGGGCGCGCGCGGCGGCGACCGCGTCCTCGCCGCCGCGCTCCGGCACGTCGCCGGCCGAGCCCTGGCCCTCGCCCTCGTCTCCGTCGCGAGCACCGGCGCGGCCCTGCTGCTGCCCGCCGTCCTCGGGCACACCCTCGACCTGCTGCTCGCGGGGCGTCCCGGCGCCGGCCGCTGGGTGCTGCTGAGCACCGCGCTGATCTGCGTCCCCGCCGGGCTCGACGCCCTCGACGAACTCCTCACCGCCACCACCACGGCCCGCGCCACCACCCGGCTGCGCCACCGCGCCCTCGGCGAGATCCTCGCGGCCGGCCCCGGGGCGACGGCCCGCGTCCCCGCCGGCGACCTCGTCACCCGGCTCGTCGGCAACACCGCCCACGCCGGTGCGGCGCCCGCCTCCCTGGCCGGCACCGCCGCCGCGCTCGCCGCCCCCCTCGGCGGCATCGTCGCCCTGGGCGTCCTCGACCCCTGGCTCGCCGCCGCCTTCCTCGCCGGGGCGCCCCTGCTCGCCCTGCTGCTGCGCGCGTTCGCCCGCGCCTCCACCGACTCGCTCACCGCCTACCAGCGCCTCCAGGGCGACATCGCCTCCCGGCTGCTGGAGGCGCTGCGCGGCGCCCGTACCATCGCCGCCGCCGGCACGGCCGACCGCGAGCGGGAGCGCGTCCTCGCCCCGCTGCCCGCTCTCTCCCGCCACGGCCACCACGTGTGGCGGGTGCAGGGGCGCTCCGCCGCCCAGGCCGCCACGCTCGTGCCGCTGCTGCGGATCGCGGTCCTCGCGGTCGCCGGACTCCAGCTGTCCCGGGGGCTGCTGAGCGTCGGCGACCTGCTGGCCGCCGACCGCTACGCCGCCCTCGCCACCGGCGCCGGCATGCTCGTCGGGCAGCTCAACGCCCTGGTGCACGCCCGGACCGCCGCCGCCCGGCTGGCCGGCGTGGCGGACCTGCCGGCCCTCCGGTACGGCACCCGCCGGCTGCCGGCCGGCGGCGACGGCACGCTGCGGCTGACCGGGGTGCGCGCGGAACGCGGCGGGCGGACCGTGCTGCGCTCGGTCGACCTCGTCGTCCCCGGCGGCACCACGCTGGCCCTCGTCGGACGGTCCGGCGGCGGCAAGTCCGTCCTGGCGTCCCTCGCCGGCCGGCTGGCCGACCCGGACGCCGGTGAGATCACGCTCGACGGCGTCCCGCTGCGCGACCTCGCCCACGACGAGCTCCGCCGCGCCGTCGGCCACGCCTTCGCCCGCCCCGCCCTCCTCGGCGGCACCATCGCCGGCACGATCGCCCTCGGCTCCTTCGTCCCGCCACCGGAGGCGGTCACGGCCGCGGCCCGCGCGGCCCGCGCCGACGGCTTCGTACGGCGGCTGCCCGCCGGCTACGCCACGGCGGCGGCCGAAGCGCCCCTCTCGGGCGGCGAGGCCCAGCGCCTCGGCCTGGCCCGCGCCTTCGCCCACGCGGAGCGGCTGCTCGTCCTCGACGACGCCACCTCCAGCCTCGACTCGGTGACCGAACGCCGGGTCACCGCCGCGCTGCTGACGGACGTCGCGGCCCGCACCCGCCTGGTCGTCGCCCACCGCCCGGCGACCGCGGCCCGCGCGGACCGCGTCGCCTGGCTGGACGACGGCCGGATCCGGGCGGTGGGCACCCACGCGGAGCTGTGGCGGGACCCGGCGTACCGGGCGGTGTTCACCGGATGAGGCCGCCGGGGAGGAAACGGTCGGGGAGGCATACGTCGGGGAGGAAGCGGTGGCCGGCCCGGGTGGCGGCCGCCCTGGACGCCGGGGAGCGGCGCGCCCTCGGCGGGCTCGCCGCCTGGTCCCTCGTCGAGGCCGTGCAGACCTTCACCACCGGCTACGCCCTCGCCCGCGCCCTGGACGCGGGGTACCTCGCCGGGCGGCCCGGCACCGGCACGGCGTGGCTCGCGGCCGCCGCCCTGGCCGTCGTCACCGGGGCCCACGCCACCGGCCGGACCTACCGGGGCGTCGCCGGTCTCGTCGAGCCGCTGCGCGACCGCCTCGTCCGGCGCGTGGTCACGCGCGCGCTCGCGGACGGCGACGGCGCCGCCGTCTCCCGGCTGACGCACCAGGTGGAGATCGCCCGCGACACCTGCGCGGGCCTGCTGATGGTGGCGCGCACCTTCGTCGTCACCGCGGCCGGCGCCCTGGCCGGTCTCCTGCTGCTCGCGCCCGTCCTGCTCGCGGTCGTCGCGCCGCCCCTCGTCCTCGGCCTCGTGCTGTTCGCGCTGACGCTGCGTCCGATGGCCCGTCGGCAGGAGGCGTACCTGGCGGCCGACGAGGCCCTGGCCCGGTCGGCGGACGCGGCCTGCGCCGGCCTGCGCGACATCACGGCGGCCGGTGCCGAGGAGCTCGTACGGGCGGAGACGGGCGCCCTCGCCGACGAGGGGCGGCGCACCGCGACCGCCCTGGCCCGCTGGTCCGTCGTCCGGGTCGGGGCCCTGACCGTCGCCGGCCGGCTGCCCGTCGTCCCGCTGCTCGCCGCCACGCCCTGGCTGCTGCGGCACGGCGTCACCCCGGGCGCGCTGGTGGGCGCCCTCGCGTACCTGACGCAGTCGCTGCTGCCCGCGCTCCAGGCGCTGGTCCACGGTCTGGGCACTAGCGGGGCCCGGCTGGCGGTGGTCCTGCGCCGGCTGAACGCCCCACCGTCCGGCGCGGCAGGCATCCGGGCCCCGCTCCCGGCCCCGCCGCCGGGCGCGGCACCCGCCGGGGCCCCGGCCGTCGAACTGCGGGGCGTCACCTTCCGGTACGGCCCCCACGCCGAGCCCGTGCTGCGCGGCCTCGACCTGGTGCTGCCCGCCGGCGGCCGGCTGGCGGTCGTGGGGCCCAGCGGCGCGGGCAAGTCGACGCTCGCCGCGCTCGTCGCCGGCCTGCTCGCGCCGGACGCGGGGGAGGTACGGGTGGGCGGGGTGCCGGCCCGGGCCGAGGGGGCCGCGGCGCGCCGGGTGCTCATCCCGCAGGAGGCGTACGTGTTCTCCGGGACCCTCGGCGAGAACCTCCGCTATCTGCGCGAGGACGCGTCCGACCGGGAGGTGCTGGCCGCCGCCGGGGCCGTCGGCGCGGCCGGGCTCGTCCGCCGGGCGGGCGGGCTCGCGGCGCCGGTCGTGCCGGAGGAGCTGTCGGCGGGGGAGCGGCAGCTGATCGCGCTGGTCCGCGCCCACCTCTCGCCGGCGCCCCTGGCGGTGCTGGACGAGGCGGCCTGTCATCTGGACCCGGCCGCGGAGGCGCGCGCGGAGCGGGCGTTCGCGGCGCGGCCCGGGGGCGCCCTGGTGGTCGTCGCCCACCGGGCGGGCTCGGCCCGGCGCGCGGACCGGGTGCTGGTGGTGGACGGCCCCGGCACGACGGCGGGTACGCACGCGGAGCTGCTGGCGCGCTCGGCGCTGTACCGGGACCTGATGGGCGCCGACGGCTCAGACCCAGCCGGCGCAGCGGGAGATGCGGATGGCGTCGACGCGGTTGCGGGCGCCGGTCTTGCGGGTGATGGCGGCCATGTAGTTGCGCACGGTCCCGTTCGACAGGTGGAGGCTGCGCGCGATCTCGCCGACGGAGGCGCCCTCGGCGGCCAGTGACAGCACGCTGAGCTCGCGGCGGGTGAACGGGATCTCCGCGGCCTGGAGGAAGCCGTAGCCGAGCGACTCGTCGATGTAGCGCTCGCCCTTGGCGACCCGTCGTATGCCCTCGACCAAGCGGTCGGGAGAAGCGTTTTTGCTCAAGAACCCCAAGGCCCCCACCTCATAGGCCCGGCGCAGCGGCCCCGGCCGTCCGGCGGTCGCCAGGGCCAGCAGTGCTCCCCGCGCGTCCCCGGTGTCCCCGTCGGTACATCGCCCGCCCGCCGCCTCCCTGATGCGCCCGCACCCCTCACCCGCCCCGGGGCTGTCCATGTCGGCCACGTACACGTCCGGGCCGTGGGCCCGGGAGGCGGCGACGGCGCCCTGCCACGACGCCGAGGACACCTCGAGGTCCGGCTCTCTGCCGAGCCACGCCGCCAGGGCGGTGCGCAGCAGAAAGGTGTCGTGTATCAGAAGCACGCGTGTCACGTTGCTCTCCCGCTCCCGGTCGCGAACCACTTGGGCACGTCGGTAAATTCATACCGGCGGAGTCACCGCTTCGGGGGCGGTTACCCGCTACGCGGGGGGCGTAAGGGCGTGGGGGCGTACTCTCCCGGCACCGTCGGCGCCACGGGCGTCATGGACGGCGCGCGGGCGCCGTCCGGCCGGGGGCGGGGTCGATGAGGCGGCACACGGTCTCGATGTCGACCTTGACCTGGGCGATGGACGCCCGCCCGGACAGCCAGGTGATGAGCGCCGAGTGCCAGGTGTGCTCGATGACGCGCACCACGGACAGCTGCTCGGGTCCGGCGGGGCCCGGCAGGCCCATCGCGTCCAGGATGATGGCGGTGGTCAGCCGGGACACCATGTCGACCTCGGCGCTCACCGAGCGGTCGGCGAAGGTCAGCGCCCGCACCATCGCGTCGGCCAGGTGGGGTTCGCGCTGCATCGCGCGGAAGGCCCGCATCAGGGTCTGGGCGACGCGCGCGGCGGGGTCCTCGTCGGTCGGCGGGCGCTTGCGCAGGGTCGCGTGGAGCTGGGCCAGCTGGTCCTGCATGGTGGCCACCAGGAGGTGGACCTTCGAGGGGAAGTAGCGGTAGAGCGTGCCGAGCGCGACGCCCGAGGACTCGGCCACCTCGCGCATCTGCACCGCGTCGAAGCCGCCCCGGCCGGCGAGGTGGGTGGTGGCCCGCAGGATGCTGCGACGGCGGGCTTCTTGACGTTCCGTCAGGGGAGTGGTCGGCGCGGAGGCGGACGCCATCGACGCGGCAGACGTCAAAGCCGACTTGGGTTCCGTCGTCATATGTCCCGTTCCATGGCGTTTCGTACGACTCCAACCGGCGCTGTCGGTGCGCCCCGGACGGCACAGCATGGCAGGGGTCGCGTCGTGGCGCGAATCACCTGGCAGGGCTCTTTCCCGCCCCTGACATCCCGGTAGATTCAAGCTCCGACGACCCAGTCTGAAACTTGTTCTAGATTAGCGCGACCCGTTACGCTCCGGCGGAACAGCCAGCGAGAAGGAGGCCGGAGTGACCGCTGAGGCCACGGAGGCATCGCTCACGCGAGAGCACGGCCTCCTGGACGAGGGGGCCGGCGCGGAGGGCGACCGTCCGCTGCGCATCGCGCTGCTCACCTACAAGGGCAACCCCTTCTGCGGCGGCCAGGGCGTCTACGTACGCCACCTCTCCCGCGAACTCGCCCGGCTCGGCCACAGCGTCGAGGTCATCGGCGCCCAGCCCTACCCGGTCCTCGACGACGAGGACGACACCGCGCCCGGCACCGTACGCCTCACCGAGCTCCCCAGTCTCGACCTCTACCGCCAGCCCGACCCCTTCCGCACCCCGCGCCGCGAGGAGTACCGGGACTGGATCGACGCGCTGGAGGTCGGCACGATGTGGGCCGGCCGCTTCCCCGAGCCACTGACCTTCAGCCTGCGCGCCCGCCGCCATCTGGCCGCGCGCCTCGGCCAGTTCGACGTCATCCACGACAACCAGACCCTCGGCTACGGCCTCCTCGGCGGCCCCGCCGCGCTGGGCGCCCCGCTGGTCACCACCATCCACCACCCCATCACCGTCGACCGGCAGCTGGAGCTGGACGCCGCCGAGGACTGGAAGCGCCGCGCCGCCGTGCGCCGCTGGTACGGGTTCACCACGATGCAGAAGCGCGTCGCGCGCCGGCTGCCGTCCGTGCTCACCGTCTCCGGCTCCTCCCGCCAGGAGATCGCCGAGCACCTCGGGGTGCCGGGCGAGCGGATCCACGTCGTCCACATCGGCGCCGACACCGGGCTCTTCTCGCCGGACCCCGCCGTCGCCGAGGTGCCGGGCCGCATCGTCACCACCTCCAGCGCCGACGTACCGCTCAAGGGCCTGGTGCACCTGGTCGACGCGCTCGCCGCGGTCCGGTCCCGGAACCCGGAGGCCCACCTCGTCGTCGTCGGCAAGCGCGCCGAGGACGGCCCCGTCGCCGCGGCCATCCGGCGCCACGGGCTCGGCGACGCCGTCGAGTTCGTCAAGGGCATCACCGACGCCGAACTCGTCGACCTCGTCCGCTCGGCCCAGGTCGCCTGCGTGCCCTCCCTCTACGAGGGCTTCTCGCTGCCGGCCGCCGAGGCCATGGCCACCGGCACCCCGCTGGTCGCCACCACCGGCGGCGCCATCCCCGAGGTCGCCGGACCGGACGGGGAGACCTGTCTGGCCGTGCCGCCGGGCGACGCGGACGCGCTGGCCAGCGCCCTCGGCCGGCTGCTGGACGACGCGGACCTGCGGCGCCGCCTCGGCGCGGCGGGGCGCGCACGCGTCCTGGCGAAGTTCACCTGGCGCCAGGCGGCGATCGGCACGGCGGAGCACTACCGCAGGGCGATCGCGCACGCCCGTGGGCGTGCCTGATGCGGCGGCACGCACCGCGTCCCCCGTACCCGGCGGCCACCGCCGCCACCCACCCGACCCGCCGGACGAAAGCAAAAACGTGCTGACCGTCGATTTCTCCCGATTCCCGCTCGCCGCCGGCGACCGCGTCCTCGACCTGGGGTGCGGCGCCGGGCGGCACGCCTTCGAGTGCTACCGGCGCGGCGCCCGCGTCGTGGCCGTCGACCGCAACGGCGAGGAGATCCGGGAGGTCGCCAAGTGGTTCGCCGCCATGAAGGAGGCCGGTGAGGCCCCCGAGGGCGCCACGGCCACGGCCATGGAGGGCGACGCGCTCGCGCTGCCGTTCCCCGACGACACCTTCGACGTCGTCATCATCTCCGAGGTCATGGAGCACATCCCCGACGACAAGGGCGTGCTCGCCGAGATGGTGCGCGTCCTCAGGCCCGGCGGCCGGATAGCCGTCACCGTCCCGCGCTACGGGCCGGAGAAGATCTGCTGGGCGCTCAGCGACGCGTACCACGAGGTCGAGGGCGGCCACATCCGCATCTACAAGGCGGACGAACTCCTGCGCAGGATGGAGGAGGCCGGACTCGAGCCCTACGGCACCCACCACGCCCACGGCCTCCACAGCCCGTACTGGTGGCTGAAGTGCGCGTTCGGCGTCGACAACGACAAGGCGCTGCCCGTCCGCGCGTACCACAAGCTCCTGGTCTGGGACATCATGAAGAGGCCCAAGGCCACCCGGGTCGCCGAGCAGCTGCTCAACCCCGTCATCGGCAAGAGTTTCGTGGCCTACGCGACCAAGCCGAAGCTGTCCGCGGGCGCCGCCGAGTGACCGCCTTCGGCCCGGGCCCCGGTCGCACGGAACGCCTCGTCCTGCCCGGTGTCCTCACCGCCGACCAGGCGGTCCGCACGGTGGCCGGCATCGCCGCCGTCCAGCGCCCCGACGGCGCCATACCCTGGTTCCGCGGCCACCACCTCGACCCGTGGGACCACGTCGAGGCCGCCATGGCCCTCGACGCCGCCGGCGAGCACGACCGCGCCGAGGCCGCCTACCGCTGGCTCGCCGAGCACCAGAACCCCGACGGCTCCTGGTACGCCGCGTACGCCGACGGTGCCGCCGACGAGCCCACCGACCGCTCCCGCGAGACCAACTTCGTCGGCTACGTCGCCGTCGGCGTCTGGCACCACTACCTCTCCACCGGCGACGACGCCTTCCTCGACCGCATGTGGCCGACCGTCTTCGCCGCCGTCGAGTTCGTCCTAGCGCTCCAGCAGCCCGGCGGGCAGATCGGCTGGAAGCGGGAGGCCCCCGAGGACGGCGGCCGGGACGTCACCGACGCCCTGCTGACCGGCTCCTCCTCCATCCACCAGGCCCTGCGCTGCGCCCTGGCCATCGCCGAGCACCGCGAGGAGCCCCAGCCGGACTGGGAGCTGGCGGTGGGCCTGCTGGGCCACGCCATCCGCCACCACCCCGAGCGGTTCCTGGACAAGAGCCGCTACTCCATGGACTGGTACTACCCCGTCCTCGGCGGCGCCCTGAGCGGCCCGGCGGCCAAGGAGCGCATCGAGGCGCACTGGGACGACTTCGTCGTGCCCGGCCTCGGCGTGCGCTGCGTGCTGCCCAACCCCTGGGTGACCGGCGGCGAGAGCTGCGAACTCGCCCTCGCCCTGTGGGTGATGGGCGAGTCGGACCGGGCCGTGGAGATCCTCCAGTGGATCCAGCACCTGCGTGCCGAGGACGGCATGTACTGGACCGGCTACGTCTTCGAGGACAAGGCGATCTGGCCGGAGGAGCTCACGAGCTGGACGGCCGGCGCGCTGCTGCTCGCCGTCGCGGCGCTCGGCGGCGACGAGGCGACGACGGCGGTCTTCGGCGGCGAGCGGCTGCCGGTGGGTCTGGAGCCGGACTGCCCCTGCGGCGCGGAGGCGTAATCTCCGGTTCCGTTCTCGCAGGTCAACGGACGAGTGCGGCCGAGGAGTTGTCGTACCCGCGATCTACAGTGGCGTCATGACCCTCTTCAGCCATGAGCGTTACTGTGCCGAGGTGCTGGAGCAGACCGCGCGGATGCGCGAGCTGCTCCGCGGCGCCGACCTCTCCGTCACCGTCCCCACCTGCCCCGACTGGACCCTCGCCCAGCTCGTGACGCACGTCAGCAGCGCGCACCGGGGCATCACCGAGATGGTGCGCAACCGCGTCACCGACTTCACCCCGCCCAAGGGCGACGTCTCCGGCGTCGAGGGTGCGGAGGAGTTCGACCACGAGTCCCTCGACCGCCACCTGGCCGAGGGCGCCGAGGAGCTGGTGAAGGTCCTGCGCGAGGCCGGCCCGGACGTCGGCATGTGGTCCTTCGGCCGGGAGAAGACGTCCGCCTTCTGGGCCCGCCGCATGACGCACGAGACGGTCATGCACCGGGCCGACGCGGTCGCCGCCGTCGCCGGCGCGGAGTTCACCGTCGCCCCGGACGTCGCCGCCGACTGCCTCGACGAATGGCTGAGCATCGTCACCGCGCCCATGCCCAGGGCCTGGAAGCCGGCTCTCAACGAGCTCACCGGCCCCGGCCGCACCCTCCACCTCCACGCCACGGACACTCCGGCGGAGCTGAACGCCGAGTGGCTCATCGACGCCACCGGCGAGGAGGTCCACTGGCGGCGGGCCCATGAGAAGGCGGCCGTCGCCGTGCGTGGAACGATGACGGACCTTCTGCTCGTCCTCTACCGCCGCCTCCCCGTGGACAACCCCGGCATCGAGGTCGTCGGTGACCGTGCCGTGCTGGACGGCTGGCTGGAGAAGGCCTCCTTCTGACGGCCGCCGGGCAGGCGCCGGCCCTGCGCGGCCCTACGCGGCGAGTTCGGCCAGCACGCGCAGGGTGTGGGGGTCCGGTGCCGTCACCAGGAGGTCGGTGACCGGGCCCGCGCGCCACGCGTCGAGCCGCTCGGCGATGCGCTCGCGCGGGCCGACGAGGGAGATCTCGTCGGCGAACGCGTCCGGCACGGCCTCGACGGCCTCGTTCCGGCGCCCGGCCAGGAACAGCTCCCGCACGCGGCGCGCCCCGTCCTCGTAGCCCATGCGCGCCATCAGATCGGCGTGGAAGTTGCGGGTGGCGTGGCCCATGCCGCCGATGTAGAAGGCGAGCATCGCCTTCGCCGGGCGCAGGCCCTCCACCGGGTCGGCGCATACGTGCGCCCGGGCCATGGGTGCCACCATGAAGCCCTCGGCGGCGCCGGCGAGGGCCTCGGTGTACAGGTCCGTGCGCTCCGGCGACCAGTAGAGCGGCAGCCAGCCGTCGGCGATGCGGGCGGTCTGGGCGACGTTGCGCGGGCCCTCGGCGCCGAGCAGGACGGGCACGTGGGAGCGCAGCGGGTGGGTGATGGACCGCAGCGGCCGGCCGAGCCCGCTCGCGCCGGGCCCGGTGTAGGGCAGCGGGTGGAAGCGGCCGTCCAGGGTGACGGGCGCCTCCCGGCGCAGCACCTGCCGGACGACGTCCACGTACTCCCGGGTCGCCGTCAGTGGGCTCTGCGGGAACGGGCGTCCGTACCAGCCCTCGACGACCTGCGGGCCCGACAGGCCGAGTCCGAGCAGCAGCCGGCCGCCGGAGAGGTGGTCGAGGGTGAGGGCGTGCATGGCGGTGGCGGTGGGCGAGCGGGCGGCCATCTGGGCCACGGCCGTGCCGAGCGCGATGCGCCGGGTGTGGGCGGCGATCCAGGTCAGGGTGGTGAAGGCGTCGGAGCCCCAGGACTCCGCGGTCCATACGGAGTGATAGCCGAGCCGTTCGGCGAGCCGTACGACGTCCAGTTGACGGGGGTCCGGGTGCCGGCCCCAGTAGCCGAGGGCGAGACCGAGGCGCATTGGCGGACCTCCCGTCCGGACACACGCTGAACTGACGGATCGTCAGCTGAGCGGACGGAAGGACTGTAGGACCGTGCCGGGTGCGTCGGCAAGACACCGGCGGCCGGACGCGACGACGACCGCACAACGACGGCGGCCCGCCGGGGAGGAACCCCGGCGGGCCGCCGTACGGAGAGGCGCGCGACTCAGCCGCGCTGGATGCCCGTGGTGTCCTGGAGGACGCCGCGACGGCCGTCCTGCGTCTGGGCGACGAGCGCCGGACCGCGCTGGTCCACCGCCAGGTACCAGGTGCCGGGCGCGAGCTCGGCGATCGGCGTCTGCGAGCCGTCCTCCGCGTAGAGCGGACGGCTCACCGGCACGGCGAACCAGAACGGCGCGAAGTCACCGGCCGGGGCAGCGGCGGGCTGGCCCGAGGCCGCCGGCTGGGCGGCGGCACCGGCGTCGGCCTGCGGCTGGACCTGCGTCGGGCCCGGCTGGGCACCGTAGGGCTGCTGGGCCTGCGGGGCACCGTACGGCGACGGGGCGCCCGGCTGCTGCTGCATGCCGGCCTGGCCCGGGTAGCCGTAACCCGCCTGCGGGGCGCCGTACGGGGACGGGGCCTGCGGGGCACCCATCAGCGGGGCCTTGAGGGCCGGGGTCCGGGGGGTGAGCAGGGCGACGGCCGCCAGCGCGAGGTTGGCGATGAGCGCCAGGATCTGGCCGACGCCCGGGGAGACCTGGTCCGCGTCCGGCCCGCCGAAGATGGTCCACAGCGAGGACCAGGCGGCGGAGACGGCGAGCACCGTGCCCCACTGGTCGAGACCCAGGCCGAGCACCTTGCGGCCCTCGGGCTGGAAGCGCGAGGCGACGATGAGCCCGGCGGCGATGATCCCGGCGAGGAAGATCGACGGCAGTACGGGGAAGAGCTCGCTCTTCCAGCCCGACGGCTCCTTGGGGCAGAACGAGCTCTGTCCGCAGTCGTACGAGCGGAAGCTGAGGAACGAGGCGATGAACAGCAACACCGCTGCTCCGATCACCCCGCCGTCGCCTCGAGTGAGGGAGCGGATGTTCACCTAAAATCCTTTGTCAGTGCTGTCAGTAATCGTCGCTGTCGCCGGACGCGAGATGCCGGTGGTCGCGCGGACGCGGGGGTGGCGGCCACCCATCGTACGGTGAACCTATCGCCTGGGCGGCCCGGGCGTCCTCTTCGTATCACCCTCGTGACACGGTCGTGGCCTGCCGTTCCTTACCCGTGCAGGAAGTCCGTGATGCCGTTCGCGATCCCCTGCGCCGCCTTTTCGCGCCAGGCCTCGTCGGTGAGCCGAGCGGCGTCCTCGGAATCGCGCATATTGCCGCATTCGATGAAAACCTTGGGAATCGTCGAGAGGTTGAGGCCGCCCAGATCGCCACGTGTGTCGAGACCGCTGCCCTCGCCGATGTAATTCGACGGCCCGCTGCGCGTCGACTCCAGGAACTTGCCCGCGACGCGCGCCCCCAGCTCCTTCGACGGCCCGACGATGGCGGAGGTGTTCGCCGCGCCGCCGCGCACCGAGGCGGGCAGGATCACATGGAACCCGCGCTGTCCGGGCGCCGCGCCGTCGGCGTGGATCGAGATGGCCGCGTCGCCGTGCGCCGCGTTGCCGATGGCCGCGCGCTCGGTCACGCACGGCCCGAACGGCCGGTCGCCGTCATGGGTCAGCACGACCTTGGCGCCGCGCTCCAGCAGGATCCGGCGCAGCCGGTGCGCGACGTCCAGGCTGAAGGCCGCCTCGGAGTAACCGGAGTTGGTCTCGGTGCCGGTGGTGTCGCACTCCTTGTGGCCGGTGCCGATGTCGACCTGACGGTTGATCTCGGCGGTGTGCTCGTTGTTGCGGGTGTTGTGACCGGGGTCGACGACGACCACCTTGCCCTTGAGCGGACCGTCCGCCGCGGGCGCGTCACCCTGGACGCCGGCCGCGGGGGAGGCGGAAGGGCCGGTGGAGGCGGACGCGGACGGGGCGGAGGAGTCCGCCCTGGGCTGGCTGGGCGCCGGCGGCGAGGCCGCCGCGCCGGCGGCGGGGGACGCGTCGGAGGCCGGCGCGTGCCCGCCGCCGTGCGCGCTCTGCGCCCTGTCCTCGGCGCCGCCGTCGCCACAGCCCGCCAGGCCCGCGGCCAGGAACAGCACCGCAGCCCCGGCCGCGAGACGCCGGGTCATGGGGATACCGCTGCCGTAGGACACGCGAGCGAGCCTAGCGCCGGCACCCGGGCTACGGGACATGTATGGGAAGGAAGGCCGTCACACCGCACGCCGCAGAACGCGCAGCGAGCGGGTCACGGAGACCTCGGTGAACGCCCCGGACTCCAGGGCCCGGAGATACACGCGGTACGGCGCCTGACCGCCGTCGGCGGGGTCGGGGAAGACGTCGTGGATGACCAGCAGACCGCCCGGCGCCAGATGCGGCGTCCAGCCGTCGTAGTCGGCGTTGGCGTGCTCGTCGGTGTGACCGCCGTCGATGAACACCAGCCCCAGCGGCCGCCCCCACACCGCGGCGACCTGCGGCGAGCGCCCGACGACCGCGATGACGTGCTCCTCCAGGCCCGCCGTGTACAGCGTCCTGCGGAAGGTCGGCAGCGTGTCCATCCGGCCCACGCCGGGGGCGTCGTCCACGACCGACGGGTCGTGGTACTCCCAGCCCGGCTGCTGCTCCTCGCTGCCGCGGTGGTGGTCGACCGTCACCACGACGGTGCCGGCCGCGCGGGCCGCGTCGGCCAGCAGGATCGTCGACCGCCCGCAGTACGTGCCCACCTCCAGCAGCGGCAGCCCCAGCCGCCCCGCCTCCTCGGCGGCCGCGTGAAGGGCGAGCCCCTCGTCCAGCGGCATGAACCCCTTCGCCGCCTCGAAGGCGTCGATCATCCCGGGCTCGGGTGCCATGTCGTCCCCCGTCCTGCGTGTCCATCGGCTTTCGGTTTCGCGCCCCCATGCTGCCGTACGCCCCCGGCCGGCCCGGGGGCGGGGCCCCGGCCCCGCCCGCGCCCCGCCTACAGCCACCCCTGCTGCCGCGCCTCCCGTACCGCCTCCATGCGATTGCGGGTGCCGGTCTTGCCGATGGCCGCCGAGAGGTAGTTGCGGACGGTGGCGGGGGAGAGGTGGACCTTGGCGGCGATGTCGGCGACGGTGGCGCCGTCGACCGCCGCGGCGAGGACGTCGCGCTCGCGCTGGGTCAGGGGATTGGGCCCGGCGCTGAGCGCGGCGGCCGCCAGCGCGGGGTCGATGACGCGCTCCCCGGCGAGGACGCGGCGGATGGCGGCCGCGAGGTCCTCGACCGGGCCGTCCTTCACGAGGAAGCCGGAGGCGCCCGCCTCCATCGCACGGCGCAGATAGCCGGGCCGGCCGAAGGTGGTGAGGATCATGATGCGGCAGCCGGGGAGCCGGCGGCGCAGGTCGGCGGCGGCGTCGAGGCCGCTGCGGCCGGGGAGTTCGATGTCGAGGAGGGCGATGTCGGGCCGGACCTCCAGGGCCGTGGGGAGGATCGCGTCGCCGTCGCCGACCTGGGCGACGATCTCCAGGTCCTCCTCCAGGCCCAGCAGCAGCGCCAGCGCGCCCCGCATCATCCCCTGGTCCTCCGCCAGCAACACCTTGGTCAGCTCGCCGCTCACGTGGCCGGCCCCTCCTCGTCGTTGTCGTCCACCGGAAGCTCGGCCACGAGCCGGAACCCGCGCCGGCCGTCGGGGCCGGACGTCAGGGACCCGCCCGCCGCCGCCAGGCGCTCCGTCAGCCCCTTCAGGCCGTTGCCCCCCGCACCGGACGCGCCGGTCGCCGAGCCTACGCCGCGGCCGTCGTCGCAGATCTCCAGCCGTACCCGGTCCGGCTCGCACCGCACCTCGATCGCACACCGCCCGGCCCCGCTGTGCCGGACGACATTGGTGACGCCCTCGCGCACCACCCACCCCAGCAACGCCGACGTCTGCGGCGGCAGCACGGGACCCGACTGGCGGATCTCGGCCGTGATGCCGGAGGCGTCGAGGACCGAACGGGCGCTCTCCAGCTCGGCGGTGAGGACACCCTCGCGGTAGCCCGTCACCGCCTCGCGTATCTCCGTGAGGGCCTGGCGGCCCACCGCCTCTATGTCGGCGGCCTGGCCCAGCGCCGCCTGAAGATCCCGCGGTGCGAGCCGCCGCACCGCCTCCGCCTTCACCACGACCACCGACATGGTGTGCCCCAGCAGGTCGTGGAGATCGCGGGAGAAGCGCAGCCGCTCGCGCTCGACGGCGGCGTGCGCCAGCTCCTCGCGCGTGCCGCGCAGCTTGGCGTTGGCCTCGAAGAGGCGCAGCACCGTGGCCGCGACGAGGCCGGACAACGCCGTGCCCCAGACGACCGCGATCAGATTCGCCGTGGTGTCCTGGGAGGCCATGACGACGCCGACCGTGGCGCCGAGCACACCCAACGCCGCCCCGAGCCGGGCCCCGGCCCGCAGCACGACGCCCGCGGCGAGCGACAGCAGCGGGAAGCACAGCAGCCAGTCACCGCCGTAGCCCAGGGCCAGCGCGTAGGTGACGGCGGCCAGCCCGCCCAGCGCGACGAGCGGGAAGCGGGTGTGCCGCCGCTCCTCGTGCAACCCGGCGTGGACCGCCGTGTAGTAGAGGGCGACGAACACCAGCACGCCCAGGCCGCCGAGCCAGGGCAGCGGCAGCCGACCCCGGATCAGATCGACGACGTCACCGGTGACGAACAGCGGCCAGGGCAGGAACGTGCGCATCGTCGGCGGCTTCATCCGCTCCTCGTCGCCCGCCCACCAGCTCCTTCTCATGGCGCCGAGCCTACGGAACGCCCGCCGCGCCCCGGCAGGAGCGAATGTCCCTGGCCAACCGTGACATTTGTCTTCCCACCCCATCGGAGATCGGCTATACACAGGGCGTACCGCAGGGCTGTAGAACACGTTCTCTTCACCGGGACCGGCGCGTTCCCACCGAAACCGGCGGCGCGACGGCGGA
Organism: Streptomyces sp. NPDC044063; assembly: GCF_056434285.1. Classification (NCBI taxonomy): domain Bacteria; kingdom Bacillati; phylum Actinomycetota; class Actinomycetes; order Kitasatosporales; family Streptomycetaceae; genus Streptomyces; species Streptomyces sp. NPDC044063. The sequence goes on along the minus strand of NZ_JBWKFM010000005.1, from coordinate 48,546 downwards.
CCCGCAACGGCGTAAGGAGCACACCCCTCCATGCCCATCGACCCCGCCAGGGCCACCTCCGCCGAGCCGCGGACCGTCCCCCTCGCCTGGGACCACAAGGACGTCCTCCTCTACCACCTCGGCATCGGCGCCGGCGTCCCCGCCACCGACCCGGCCGAGCTGCGCTACACCCTGGAGAGCGCGCTCCACGTCCTGCCCTCGTTCGCGACGGTCGCCGGCGGCGGCACGGCCCTGGCCGGCGGTCTCACGCTGCCCGGCATCGAGGTCGACCTCGCCGCCGTGCTGCACGGCGGACAGTCCGTCACCCTCCACCGCCCGCTGCCCGTCCGCTCCTCCGGCGCCACCCAGACCTCACGCGTCGCCGCCGTCTACGACAAGGGCAAGGCCGCCGTCATCGTGCTGCGCGCGGACGTCGCGGACACCGAGGGCCCGCTGTGGACCGCCGAGAGCCAGATCTTCGTCAAGGGCGCGGGCGGCTTCGGCGGCGAACGCGGCCCGTCCGGCGGCCAGGGCGGCCAGGGCCGGCCCGCCGCCCCCACCACGCCGCCCGACCTCACCACCGACCGCCCGATCCGCGAGGACCAGGCCCTCCTCTACCGCCTCTCCGGCGACTGGAACCCCCTGCACGCCGACCCCGCCTTCGCCCGTAAGGCCGGCTTCGACCGGCCGATCCTGCACGGGCTGTGCTCCTACGGCATGGCCCTCAAGGCCGTCGTCGACACCGTCCTGGACGGCGACGTGACCCGGGTGCGCGCCTACGCCACCCGCTTCGCGGGCGTCGTGTACCCCGGCGAGACCCTGCGCGTCCGCATGTGGCGCGACACCCCGGGCCCCGGCCGGGTGCAGCTCACCGCCACCGCCGTCGAGCGCGAGGACGCGCCGGTGCTGACCGACACGGTCGTCGAGTACGTGTGACGGCGGGGGCCGCGGTGACACCCCGACGACCCCGAGGCGACGAACGCAGCGACACCGCAGCGACGAACGCAGCGACACCGCAGCGAACCCGCACCCGTGAAGGGAGCTCCGCCATGCGCGCCGCCGTACAGCACAAGACCGGGCAGGAGACGCTCGACGTCCTCGACGACGTCGAGGCCGTCGGCTTCGGCCCCGGCAAGGTCAGGATCCGCCTCCGCGCCGCCGGACTGTGCCACTCGGACCTCTCCGCGATGTCCGGGGTCCTGCCGCAGAACGCCCCCTTCGTCCCCGGCCACGAGGGCGCGGGCGTCGTCACCGAGACCGGCCCCGGCGTCACCGGCGCCACCGGCCTCAAGCAGGGCGACCGCGTCCTCATCTGCTGGCTGCCGCCCTGCGGCGGCTGCGCCTCCTGCCGGCGCGGCCAGGGCCAGCTCTGCCTCGCCTCGCTCCGCAACGCCGGCGTCCCCAACTTCCGGCGGCGCGACACCGACGTCTACGGCTTCGCGGGCACCGGCACGTTCGCCGAGGAGGTCGTCGTCGACGCGAGCTGCGCCGTGCCGATCCCCGACGACGTGCCGTACGAGGTCGCCGCGCTCATAGGCTGCGGCGTCACGACCGGTCTGGGCGCCGCGCTGAACACCGCGCGGGTGGCGCCCGGTTCGACCGTCGCCGTCATCGGCTGCGGTGGCGTCGGCGTCTCCGTCATCCAGGGCGCCCGGGTGTGCGGTGCCGCGCACATCGTGGCCGTCGACCCCGTGGAGTCCCGCCGCGAGGCCGCCCTCCGCTTCGGCGCGAGCGAGGCCGTCGCCCCCGAGGGGCTCGCCGACGCCCGGGGCCGCGTCACCGGCCGCGAGGGCTTCGACTACGTCTTCGAGGTCGTCGGGAAGTCCGGCACCGCCCGCACCGCCTACGACGTCACCCGCCGCGGCGGCACCCTGTGCATCGTCGGCGCGGGCGCCCTCGACGACCAGCTCAGCCTCAACATGTTCGAGCTGTTCTTCGACGAGAAGAAGATCCTGCCGTCCCTCTACGGCGGCGGCGACGTCCTGCGCTCGTACGAACGCGCCATCGCCCTGTGGCGGGCCGGACGCGTCGACCTCGAAGGGCTCATCACCCACCGCGTACCGCTGGCCCGCATCAACGACGCCATCGAGCAGATGCGCACCGGCGAGGCGCTCCGCACCTGGGTGACGATGTGACCGCGACCCCCGGCGGGCCCGCCGCCCCCGAGCACGCCGTGAGCCTCCGCGGCCGGACCGCCGTGGTCACCGGGGCCGGACGCGGGCTGGGCCGGGCCGAGGCCCTGGAGCTCGCCCGGCTCGGCGCGGCCGTCGTCGTCAACGACCTCGGCACGCCGGCCCGCGACGGCTCGGGCCGGGCGTCGGCCGGGCCCGCCGAGGCGGTCGCCGAGGAGATCCGCGCCGCGGGCGGCCGGGCCGTGGCCCACGCCGGCGACGTCGCCGACTTCGAGGGGGCCCGCGACCTGGTGCGGCTGGCCGTCGGCACCTTCGGCTCGCTCGACGTCCTGGTGAACAACGCGGGCATCCTCCGCGACCGCATGGTCTTCTCGATGACCGAGGACGAATGGGACGCGGTCGTCCGCGTCCACCTCAAGGGCCACTTCAACACCCTCCGCTTCGCCGCCGAGCACTGGCGAGAACGCTCCAAGGCGACCGGCGCGCCCGTCTACGGACGGGTCGTCAACACCTCCTCGGAGGCGTTCCTCGCGGGATCGCCGGGGCAGCCGAACTACGCGGCGGCCAAGGGCGGCATCGTCGGCCTGACCACCTCCACCGCGCACGCGCTGCGCAAGTACGGGGTGACGGTGAACGCGATCTGCCCGAGGGCCCGCACCCGGATGACGGAGGACGTCTTCGCCTCCGTGCCCCGCTCCGCCGCCGACGGCGGTGTGGACGCGCTCGCCCCGGAGCACGTCTCGCCCCTGGTGGCCTATCTGGCGTCGCCGTCCGCGGCCGGGGTGAGCGGGCAGGTGTTCGTGGTGCACGGCGGGATGGTGGCCGTCGTCGAGCGGCCGCGGGTGGCCGCGCGGTTCGACGCGGCGGGCGACGTCTTCGACGTGGCGGAGCTGGCGGCCGCGCTGACCCCTTATTACGCGGAGCGGCCGGTGGGTGAGACGTTCGCGGCGCCCGAGGTGCTGGAACTGCGACGCCGGGCGGGCTCCTGAGGTGAAGGAGCCCGCCCGGCGGCGGATCGGACCGGCCGCACCGGCCGGTCCGTGGGAACGATGCGTGCGGGCTGATCAGCTCGCGTCGGCGCGGCGGTGCTTGCCGTGGGCGGGCGCGCGGTTCTCGTCCGCGGCGGCCGGGCCGCGGTGCCTGCCGTGGGCAGTGGCTGCGGCCTGGGCGGACGCCTCCAGCGGGCGCGCCTCGGTCGTGTCGGTTCGGGCATCGGACATGGGGAATGACACTCCGTGGGATGGGGATGCGTGCTCTGCGCGTCGGGGCCACCGCAGTGGCGCAGGCGTCACGGACATCACCAGACGTCAACACGCTGTCCACGCACGACCGTTCCGCTCACCACGGTCTGACCCGGGTGCCCGGCCGGTACGGCTGCGTAACCCCCGGCCGAGTTTAACGGGACCTTGATCAACGAGCCACCCGTACCCGAGCGCGTGTCCGCCATGTCCCCCGTTATGACGTACGGGCGCAAGGGGCCTGTTGCAGCGGTACGGGCCGGGGTGCCGGGACGGACAGCGGATCGTCGTCGTCCGCGTCGGGGGTCTCGCCGTGGACGTCCTCCCGGGCCCCGCCGGGCACCACCCCGGCGCCGTCCTCCGCCGGCGACAGCCGCGCCAGCCCGCATGGAACGCCCGGCGTCACGAACGGCAGCCGCAGCTCGCCGTCCGCCGTCCACAGCCCCGCGCCCACCAGCCACCCCACCGGGCCCTGGAACTGCTGCAACCGCTTCCGTCCGGGCCGCCACACCCCGACCCAGCTGTCCGCGGCCCGGTCGATCCGGAACGCCACCGAGCACCCCTCCGGCGACAGCCCCTGCCCCGGCTGGGCGGCGAACGGCGTCAGCGAGGCGTCCGGCGGCAGCAGGCACTCGGGGAAGCGCACCGGGCGCGCCGATCCGAGCACCCCCCACCCCACCCGGTCCACACCGGGCGCGTCGGACGCGACGACCAGCAGCCCGCTGTCCGGCTCGGCCAGCAGCAGCCGGTCGTTGCTCTTCTCCGTGATCTGCAGCAGCGGGCTGGTCTCGCCGCCCCGGCCCAGGTCGACGACGACGGCCTTCGTCAGCCCCTCCAGCTCCCGGTCGAGCGCCAGCAGACGCCCGGCGCGATCCAGCCACGCCCCGCCCTCGCAGCGGCCCGGGACCGTCGCCAGCAGCTCCGGCCCGCCCGGGCCGCCGTAGACCCGCCAGAGCGTCGTCTGCTCCTCGCCGTGCACCAGCGCGTAGGCCGACGTGCCGTCGGGCGCGGGCGGCAGCAGGGAGAGATACGGGCAGTCGATGGCGCCCAGTGGCAGCTCGCCCGTCCCCCGCCCGGCCGGATAGAGGAGGGAAAGGGCGTAGCGGTCGGCCACCCGGCGGCGGATGAGCACCCGTCCGTCGGACAGCGGGAGCACCTGGCTGTCCGGCTCCTCGGGCTGGCTGCCCGGCAGGGACACGGCGTACGGCTCGGGGCCGTCGAGGGTCCAGCGCTCGGGGAACCAGCCGTCGGTGCCATGACCCAGGGCCAGCCAGGCGGCGTACGAGCCGTCGACAGTGACAGTGAACGCCGTACGCCTCGTGTCCACCGGCAACGCACTGGGGGAAGTGTCTTGCGGGGCGCGCTGGGCGTCATGGGGAGCACAGACCGTCATGAGAAACGTCACCTCCGGCACTGAACGTAGTTATCGAGCCTGCGGCCCCACCCTCCGACTCCCGACGCTTCACGCGTAAGGGTGGCGTATTTCTGGTTTGCCCGGTACGTGGGGGGTGATTGTGCTTCACGCGCGTCGCATGTTTAAAGTGCGAGTAAGGCAAGGCGAACCTAAGTGCGTCCGGATCTGGCCGACCGGCGCCCTTGACCTCGGCCGTCCCCGGCCACCTCGGCCGACCCGGCCATCTCCGTCGACCCCCGCCCACGCCGTCACCCCACCGCACCACCCCTGGAGCCCCCATGTCTCTCCGTCGCCGCGGCAGCGCCGCCGCAGCCCTGTCCCTCGCCGCCGCGCTCGTCCTGACGGCCTGTGGCGCGTCCGGCGACGGGGAGGACAAGGCCGGCAAGGACGGCGGAGCGGGCTCCAAGGCCGTCGCGCAGGGCGGCAAGGACTTCGGGACGGCCGCCGAGGAGACCGCGAAGCTCGGCACCGACGCCGGGCCCGGCCGGTTCCCGCGCACCGTCACCCACGCGCTGGGGAAGACGGAGATCAAGGAAGCGCCCAAGCGCGTCGTCGTCCTCGACGTCGGCGAGCTCGACAACGTCGTCTCCCTCGGCATCAAGCCCGTCGGCTGGGCCTCCAGCGAGGGCAGCCAGGAGATCCCGGCGTACCTGAAGAAGGAAGCCGGTGACCCCAAGAGCGTCGGCACCATCAACAACCTCAACCTCGAGGCCATCAACGAGCTCAAGCCCGACCTGATCCTGGGCAGCAAGCTGCGCGCGGAGAAGAGCTACAAGGACCTCTCCAAGATCGCTCCCACGGTGTTCTCCATCCGCCCCGGCTTCACCTGGAAGCAGAACTACCTCCTCAACGCCGCGGCCCTCGACAGGACCGCCGAGGCGAAGAAGCAGCTGGAGGCCTACGAGGCCAAGGCCAGGAAGCTGGGCGAGGACATCGGCGAGAAGAAGCCGGCCATCAGCATGGTGCGCTACATGCCGCAGTTCACCCGCCTGTACGCCCAGCAGTCGTTCATCGGCACCATCCTCAAGGACGCCGGCCTGCCCCGCCCGAAGATCCAGGCCGTCGACAAGCTCGCCGTCGAGATCAGCCCGGAGAACATCGACAAGGCCGACGGCGACTGGATCTTCACCGGGGTCTACGGCGACCCGGAGAAGACCAAGCGGAACGCCGCCGAGGACAACCCGCTGTGGAAGAACCTCGGCGCGGTCAGGAACGGACAGGCCGAGATGGTCAAGGACGAGACCTGGTACCTCGGCCTCGGCGTCACCGCCGCCGACAGTGTCCTGGACGACCTCCGCGGCTTCCTCGTGAAGAAGTAGCCCCCGGCCGGGAAACGGAGGCGGGAAACGGGGGCGGGAAACGGGGGCGGCACGCGTCAGCGAACCGTGGGCACGAGGGAAGGTAGCCTTTCCCCGTGCCCGTACTGTCTGAAGTCATCGCCGCCCTCGAGGCCCTCTGGCCCCCGGAGCGGGCAGAGCAGTGGGACGCCGTCGGCACGGTCTGCGGCGACCCCGAGGCCGAGATCCGCCGGGTCCTGTTCGCCGTCGACCCCGTACAGGAGGTCGTCGACGAGGCCGTGCGCCTCGGCGCCGACCTGCTCGTCACCCACCACCCGCTCTATCTGCGCGGCACGACGACGGTCTCGGCCGGCACCTTCAAGGGCCGCGCCGTGCACACCCTCATCAAGAACGACATCGCCCTCCACGTCGCGCACACCAACGCCGACAGCGCCGACCCCGGCGTCTCCGACGCCCTCGCCGGCGCCCTCGACCTGCGCGTCACCGGGCCCCTCGTGCCCGACCCGAGCGACCCCTCCGGCCGCCGGGGCCTGGGCCGGGTCTGCGAGCTCGACCCGCCGATGAGCCTGGCCGACTTCGCCGAGCGCGCCGCCAAGCGGCTGCCCGCGACCGCCCAGGGCATCCGTGTCGCCGGCGACCCCACGCGCACCATCCGCACCGTCGCGGTCTGCGGCGGCTCCGGCGACTCCCTCTTCGACGACGTCCGCGCCGCCGGCGTCGACGCCTACGTCACCGCCGACCTGCGCCACCACCCGGCCTCCGAGGCCCAGCAGCACAGCCCGCTGGCCCTGGTCGACGCCGCGCACTGGGCCACCGAATGGCCCTGGACCGAGCAGGCCGCCGCCCAGCTCGACGAGATCTCCGACCGCCACGGCTGGGGCCTGCGCACCCACGTCTCGCGAACGGTCACCGACCCCTGGACCGCCCACGCGGCGTCCTCCACCCACAACCACTAACAGGAGCCCCCAAATCAACGCCGCGCCCGCCGACCAGATCCGTCTCCTCGATCTCCAGGCCCTGGACGTCCGCCTCACCCAGCTCGCCCACAAGCGCAAGAGCCTCCCCGAGCACGCCGAGATCACCTCCCTCGAGGGCGACCTCGCCCAGCACCGCGACCTGCTCGTCGCCGCGCAGACCGAGGAGGGCGACTGCGCCCGCGAGCAGACCAAGGCCGAGCAGGACGTCGACCAGGTCCGCCAGCGCGCCGCCCGCGACCAGCAGCGCCTGGACTCCGGCGCCGGCATGTCCCCCAAGGACCTGGAGAAGCTCCAGCACGAGATCGCCTCCCTCGCCAAGCGCCAGGGCGACCTGGAGGACGTCGTCCTCGAGGTCATGGAGCGCCGTGAGGCCGCCGCCGAGCGCGCCGCCGAGCTGACCGGCCGCGTCGCCTCCGTCCAGGCCAAGGTCGACGACGCCGTCGCCCGCCGCGACGCCGCCCTCGCGACCATCGACGCCGAGGTCGCCACCGTCACCAAGGAGCGCGAGGTCGTCGCCGGCTCCGTCCCGGCCGACCTGATCAAGCTCTACGACAAGATCCGTGCCCGCTCCGGCGGCGTCGGCGCCGCCCGCCTCTACCAGCGCCGCTGCGAGGGCTGCCGTCTGGAGCTCGACATCACCGAGCTCAACGAGGTCCGCAAGGCCGCCACCGACGAGGTCGTCCGCTGCGAGAACTGCAGCTGCATCCTGGTCCGCACGCCCGAGTCGGGCCTGTAGACCCGGATGGCACATCGCTTCATCGTCGAGGCGGACGGCGGGTCCCGGGGCAACCCGGGACCCGCCGGCTACGGCGCGGTCGTCCTCGACGCCGTCACCGGCGAGGCCCTCGCCGAGGCCGCCGAGTACATCGGCACGGCCACGAACAACGTCGCCGAGTACAAGGGCCTGATCGCCGGGCTGGAGGCCGCGAAGGCCATCGACCCCGACGCCGAGATCCGGGTCCGCATGGACTCCAAGCTCGTCGTCGAGCAGATGTCCGGCCGCTGGAAGATCAAGCACCCGGACATGAAGCCGCTGGCCGCCGAGGCCCGGCGGATCCTCGCCCCGGGCCAGGTCTCCTACGAGTGGATCCCGCGCGAGAAGAACAAGCACGCCGACCGGCTCGCCAACGAGGCCATGGACGCGGGAGCGGCGGGCAGGCAGTGGGAGCCGGGCCGTTCGTCGGCGGGCCTCGCCGTCGCGGCGTCGGCCGCCGCCCCCGTCGCCGAACCGCTCGCCGAGCCCCTCGCCGAACCGAAGGCCGTGCCCGTCGGCTGGGGCGCCGCGGCGGACATGGGCGCGCCCACGACCTTCGTCCTGCTGCGCCACGGCGAGACCGCCCTCACCCCGCAGAAGCGTTTCTCGGGCAGCGGCGGCACCGACCCCGAGCTGTCGGACGCGGGCCGTCGCCAGGCCGCGGCCGTGGCGGCCGCGCTCGCCGCGCGCGGCACGATCCAGGCGATCGTCAGCTCGCCGATGCGCCGTACCCGGGAGACCGCCGAGGCCGTCGCCCGGGCGCTGAACCTCGAGGTCCGCGTCGACGAGGGCCTGCGCGAGGCGGACTTCGGCGCCTGGGAGGGCCTGACCTTCGCCGAGGTCAAGGAGCGCCACCCCGAGGACCTCGACGCCTGGCTCGCCTCCTCCAAGGCCGCGCCCACCGGCGGCGGCGAGAGCTTCGCGGCCGTCGCCCGCCGCATGGCCGTCACCCGCGACAAGCTCCTCGCCCGCTATGCCGGCCGCACGGTCCTGCTGGTCACCCATGTGACCCCGGTCAAGACGCTGGTCCGGCTCGCCCTGGGCGCCCCGCCGGAGTCCCTCTTCCGGATGGAGCTGTCGGCCGCCTCGCTGTCGGCGGTGGCCTACTACGCCGACGGCAACGCGTCGGTGCGCCTGCTGAACGACACCGCGCACCTGCGCTGACGGTCGCCGCTGCCGGTACGGGTCCCGGGGGGGGGGGCCCGGGGGGGGGGGGGGGGGGGGGGGGGGGGGGGGGGGGGGGGAAAAAAAAAAAAAAAAAAAAAAAAACCCCCCCCCCCCCCCCCCCCCCCCCCCCCCCCCCCCCGCTCCCGTTTCCGTGGGTTCAGCGGCGCTCGGACGCCAGGGCCTCGGCCGGGGTGGGGGCCGTGCCCCCGAGGTGGGCCGGGATCCACCAGCTGTCGGCCGGGCCGTCGGCCCGCACCGGATAGGCACGCTGGGCGGACTCCAGGAGCTCCTGGACCCGGGAGCGGACACGTTCGGTCGTCCGGACCGCGGACTCGGCCGGATCGGCCGTCACGGGCTGCCCGACGCGGATCGTCACGGGCACGTGGTTGCGGCCGAGGTCGCGCCGGCGGCCCTTGGTCCACAGCCGCTGCGTGCCCCACAGCGCCATCGGCACCAGCGGCACCCCGGCCTCCTGGGCCAGCCGGGCCGCGCCGGACTTGAAGTTCTTCAGGGTGAACGACGTGGAGATCGTCGCCTCCGGGAAGACGCCGACGATCTCGCCCGAGCGCAGGGCCGACAGCGCGTGGTCGTAGGCTCCGGCGCCCGCGGCGCGGTCGACGGGGATGTGCTTCATCGCCCGCATCAGCGGTCCGGAGACCTTGTGCCGGAAGACGGACTCCTTCGCCATGAAGCGCACCAGGCGCTTGGCGGGCCGGGCGGCGAGACCGCAGAAGACGAAGTCGAGGTAGCCGATGTGGTTGCTCACCAGCACGGCGCCGCCCCGCTGCGGGATGTGCTCGCCGCCCTGGATGTCGAAGCGCAGGTCCAGCGCCTTGAACATGGTGCGGGCGAAACCGATCACCGGCGGGTAGACGAGCTCTGCCATTACGGGAAGATCCTTCCGGCCTGGGGAGGGTGCTCCCGGCTGAAACGCTGAAGTTACGCGAACGTAGGGTTTTGCCAGATCGTGCCCGAACGTCCGTCCCCCGATCCAGCCGGGAGGCACCCGGGACCGGGAGATCCTCGTCACGTCGGGAAATTTCCCCGCTTCCGGGCGTGCTGCACCCTGGAAACCGGACAGTCGCGCGACGGGCGTGGGACGAGTGACCGGAAGGGGCCGGGGTGCGGGGGCAGGAGACACGGGCGGTGCGGCTGGACGCCGCCGACATCGGCGCGGAGTTGGGGGCGCGGGCGACGCTGGTGCAGTTCTCCAGCGCCTTCTGCCAGCCGTGCCGGGCGACCCGGCGCGTCCTGGGGGACGTCGCCGCGATGGTCGAGGGCGTCGCGCACGTGGAGATCGACGCGGAGGCCCGGCTGGATCTCGTCCGGGCGCTCGGTGTGCGGGCCACGCCCACCACGCTGGTGCTCGATGCCGAAGGGCGGGAGGTGCGCCGCGCCGCCGGACAGCCGCGCCGGGCCGACGTCGTCGCGGCGCTCGGCGCGGTGCTCTGACGTGCCGTGACCCCCGCCCGGCGGCGCGTCGCGACCGCCGGTGTCCCAACGTTCCGCCGGGTCGTGGAATCCCCTCGCGCCGCGTTGGGCAGATCACAGTCGAGCGGCCTTGCGTTCGACGGACACCCTCGATGTACTGACGAGTAACATTCCGGTCGGGGGCGCAGCCCGCACCCGCCGGGGTCCGCCCCCACAAGGCGCCTATGCTGCCTGCCAAGGCAGCTTTGATAGAGACGATGCAGTAGGAGAGCCGGCGTGAGCTTGAGGATCGTTGTCACTGTGAAGTACGTGCCCGACGCCACCGGCGACCGGCACTTCGCCGAGGACCTGACCGTCGACCGTGACGACGTGGACGGTCTGCTCTCGGAGCTCGACGAGTACGCGGTCGAGCAGGCGCTGCAGATCAAGGAGGCGGCCGACGACGACGCGGAGATCACCGTCCTGACCGTCGGTCCCGAGGACGCCAAGGACGCCCTGCGCAAGGCGCTGTCCATGGGCGCCGACAAGGCCGTCCACGTCGAGGACGACGACCTCCACGGCACCGACGCGCTGGGCACCTCGCTGGTGCTGGCCAAGGCGCTGGAGCACGTCGGCTTCGACCTGGTCGTCTCCGGCATGGCCTCCACCGACGGCGGCATGGGTGTCGTCCCGGCGATGCTGGCCGAGCGCCTGGGCGTGCCGCAGGTGACCCTGCTCTCCGAGGTCAAGGTCGAGGGCGGCACGGTGACCGGCCGCCGCGACGGCGACTCCGCCAGCGAGCAGCTCCAGGCGGCCCTGCCGGCCGTCGTCTCCGTCACGGACCAGTCCGGCGAGGCCCGTTACCCGTCCTTCAAGGGCATCATGGCCGCCAAGAAGAAGCCGGTGGAGTCCCTGGACCTGTCCGACCTCGGCATCGAGGCGGAGGAGGTCGGTCTCGGGGGCGCCTGGACCACGGTCGACGAGGCCACGGAGCGCCCGGCCCGTACGGCCGGCACGGTCGTCAAGGACGAGGGCGAGGGCGGCAAGCAGCTCGCCGAGTTCCTCGCGGGCCAGAAGTTCATCTGAGCCCGGCCCTCCCCCCTCCGATCCTTCGTACCTGCAGGAGAGCAGATCCATGGCTGAAGTTCTCGTCTACGTCGACCACGTGGACGGCGCCGTCCGCAAGCCCACCCTCGAGCTGCTGACCCTCGCCCGCCGCATCGGCGAGCCCGTGGCCGTGCACCTGGGTGCCGGCGCGGACACCGCCGCCGCGACGCTGGCCGAGTACGGCGCGGTGAAGGTCCTCACCGCCGACGCCGCCGAGTTCGCCGACTACCTCGTCGTCCCGAAGGTGGACGCGCTGGAGGCCGCGTACAAGGCCGTCTCCCCCGCCGCCGTGCTCGTCCCCTCCTCCGCGGAGGGCAAGGAGATCGCGGCCCGCCTCGCGGTCCGCATCGGCTCCGGCATCATCACCGACGCCGTCGACCTGGAGGCCGGCGACGAGGGCCCGGTGGCCACGCAGTCCGTCTTCGCGGCCTCGTACTCCACCCGGTCCCGCGTCACCAAGGGCACCCCGGTCATCACCGTCAAGCCCAACTCCGCGGCCCCGGAGGCCGCCCCGGCCGCCGGCACGGTCGAGCAGCTGGCCGTCTCCTTCGGCGAGAAGTCCACCGGCACCAAGGTCGTCTCCCGCACCCCGCGCGAGTCCACCGGCCGCCCCGAGCTGACCGAGGCCGCGATCGTGGTCTCCGGTGGCCGCGGCGTCAACGGCGCCGAGAACTTCACCATCGTCGAGGCCCTCGCCGACTCCCTCGGCGCGGCCGTCGGCGCCTCCCGCGCCGCCGTGGACGCCGGCTGGTACCCGCACACCAACCAGGTCGGCCAGACCGGCAAGTCGGTCTCCCCGCAGCTGTACATCGCGGCGGGCATCTCCGGTGCCATCCAGCACCGGGCCGGCATGCAGACGTCCAAGACCATCGTCGCCATCAACAAGGACGCCGAGGCCCCGATCTTCGACCTCGTCGACTACGGCGTCGTCGGCGACCTCTTCGAGGTCGTCCCGCAGCTGACGCAGGAGATCACCGCCCGCAAGGGCTGATCGCCACGCCACAGGCGGCACCGAGCCCCCCGACCCGGCGGAACCGCCGGGTCGGGGGGCTCTCCTCATGCCCGGTCAGGCCTGCCCGGTCAGGCGAGGACGTGGTCGAGCCAGTGCGCCACCAGCCCGGCGTCGCCCGTGACGCGGACGCCCGGCGCGGTGACCGGCAGCCGGCGCTTGGCCAGGAGCAGCAGCGTGTCGCCCGGTGCCCGCACGACGGCGTCCGGGCGCCCCGCGTCGGGCGCGACGAGGCCCGGACCGGTGTCGGACAGCCTCAGCAGCCACTCCCGGGCGCCCTCCGGCGAGCCGTCCTCCGCGCGGAACAGGATGTGCTCGCCCGTGCGGCGCAGGTCCGCGAAGCGCGGGTTGAGCAGGGCGGCGACGCCCGGCTGGTCCAGCGAGGAGAACCAGAAGTCCAGGCTGTCCAGGGACACCTCGGGGTCCAGCCGGGGAGCCCGGCCGAGCGCGAGGTCCGCGTCGGCGCGGTGCACGCCGATCTCCAGCGCGCCCCAGGTGGCCCAGAACCGGGCCCGGTGCTCGCCGAAGGCCGTCCAGGAGGGCGCGTCCGGGCCGCCCGCGCGCAGCGCGGTGACGAGGGCTCGGGCGGACTCCGCCACCGGCGGCACCAGCCGCTCCTCGGCCTCCCGCCCGCCGGAGGGCACCCCGATGTAGGCGCGGGCGAGCGCGTCGACGTAGGACGACCAGGGCGCCGCGGGGTCGAACGGCTCCTCGGCCATGGTCGGCAGGAAGGCGTGCGGCGGCCGGAACTCGTCGTCCGGGCTGGTGACGAGGCCCGCGGCCCAGACGAGGGCCGTGTGCACATGGGCGGCGAGGTGGGCCGCGGTCCAGCCGGGACAGGCGTCGATGTCCCGGTCGTGGGCGATGCGCGGCAGCGTGTCGGCGAAGTGGTCGGCCTGTTCGGATATGTAGTCGCACAGGCGGGAATGACTGAATTCGTACATGGTCTCCCCTGGGGTAAATGACCAAAAGGAAACCGATCCAATCAAGCCCCGCTGACGCCACATTGACATCGCGCTCGCGCGCTCCCCGGCGGCCTCGCGCAGGGGGCCCGGCCCGCCGCGGCGCACACGGTGCGGCTACGTTGTCACCATGAGCAACCTCGACCTGCACCCCGCTCCCACGCAGTGCGGCGGCCGCGCCGGGACTCCCGGCGGCCCGGTTCACGAACTGCTCGAACCCAAGCGGGTGCCACTCGGCGAATCCACCTACGTCCGGCGGCTGCTGCCCAACCTGGGCCGGCGCATGGTCGGCGGCTGGGCCTTCGTCGACCACTACGGGCCCGACGACATCGCCGGCGGACCCGGCATGCAGGTGCCCCCGCACCCGCACATGGGCCTCCAGACCGTCAGCTGGCTCCACGAGGGGGAGGTGCTCCACCGGGACAGCGTGGGGAGCCTCCAGCGCGTGGGGCCCCGGGAGCTCGGCCTGATGACGTCCGGCCGGGGCATCACCCACTCCGAGGAGAGCCCCGTCCCCCATCCCCGCTACCTCCACGGCGCCCAGCTGTGGGTGGCCCTGCCCGACGCCCACCGGCACGTGGCACCGCACTTCGAGCACCACGCCGGGCTGCCCGTCGTCACGGCGCCCGGGGCGAGCGCGACCGTGATCCTGGGCACCCTCGACGGCACGCGCTCGCCCGGCACCACCTACAGCCCGCTCGTGGGCGCCGACATCACGCTCGCGGACGGGGCGCGCACGAACCTTCCGCTCGAACCGGACTTCGAGTACGCGGTGCTCTCGATGTCCGGCGAGGTCCACGTCGACGGGGTCCCGGTGCTGCCCGGCTCCATGCTCTACCTGGGGTGCGGCCGCACCGAACTGCCGCTGCGGGCCGCGTCGGACGCCGGCCTGATGCTGCTGGGCGGCGAGCCGTTCGACGAGAAGATCGTCATGTGGTGGAACTTCGTCGCGCGCACGAACGACGAGATCGTACGGGCCCGCGAGGACTGGGCGGCCGACTCCCGCTTCGGCGCGGTGGAGGGCTACGCCGGCCCCCGCCTCGACGCCCCCGCCCTCCCACCCGTACCGCTCAAGCCGCGGGGGCGCGCGCGGTGACGGGCGTCCAGGGGGTCCAGGGAGTCCAGGGGATCCAGGGGGTCCTCTTCGACTTCTCCGGGACGCTCTTCCGCGTCGAGCCGGCCACCGACTGGCTGCGCACCGTCCTCGACCGGGCGGGTGTCACGGCGGACGACGCCGAGGTCCACCGGCTGGCCGCCCTGCTGGAGGAGGCCGGCGCGCAGCCCGGCGGCACGGACCCGCGCCGGATACCGGAGCACCTGGCCGGAGCCTGGGAGCGCCGCGACCTGGGTGCCGGGCCGCACCGGGACGCCTATCTGGGGCTCGCCCGCACGGTGCCGCTGCCCGCCGCGGGGCTCCACGAGGCGCTCTACGCCCGGCACATGGAGCCCGCCGCCTGGCGCCCGTACGCCGACGCCGCCGAGGTGCTCGGCACGCTGCGGCGGCGTGGCGTGCGGACGGCCGTGGTGAGCAACATCGGCTGGGACCTCCGGCCGGTGTTCCGCGCGCACGGGCTGGACGACCTGGTGGACGCCTATGTGCTGTCGTACGAGCACGGCGTGGTGAAGCCGGACCCGCGGCTGTTCCGTACGGCCTGCGACGCGCTGGGGCTGGCGCCCGGCGACGTCCTCATGGTCGGGGACAACGCCCGCGCGGACGGCGGTGCCGCCGCGATCGGGTGCGCCGTGCGTCTCGTCGAGCATCTGCCGGTCGGGGAACGGCCGGCGGGGCTGCGGCCCGTGCTGGGCTGAGCCCTGCCCTCAGTCGCCCTCCCGCACGGCACCGGCCCAGCGCCGGAGTGCCGCGCGGTCGGTGAAGCGGGCCACGTTGCGGTCCAGGCCCCCGGACCAGCTGTACTGGTGGAAGGTCCAGGGGTGCTGGACGGCCGGCTGGCCGGGGGCGTGGTCGGGGTCGGCGATCCACAGGCCGTCACCGGCGTCGCTCGTGGTGTCCCGGTTGAACCAGTAGTCGCGGTTGCAGTACAGGACGACCTTGTGGCCGGGCGCGCTGTCGCGCACGAAGCGCAGCCAGCGGTCCTTGTCGCGGCCCCAGACGTCGGGGTGTTCCCAGTCGAGGGCGAGGACGTCGCCCGCGCGTAAGGCGATCTTCCCGAGGAAGTAGTCGCCCTGCGCCGACATGGAGCCGGGGGTGACGTAGTGGTAGTAGCCGACGACCAGGCCCGCGCGGCGGGCCCGGTCGCGCTGGACGACCCATTTGGGGTTGGTGTACGAGGTTCCCTCCGTCACCTTGACGAAGACGAAGTCGAATCCCTCGACGGGGTAGCTCTCGCTGTTGTGGCTGCTGACATCGATGCCGTGAAGCATGCCGGTCACCTCCGGTACCGCGGACGAACGACGGAGCGTGGGCAGTATCGGCCCGGACCGGCCCGACAGCGAGAGCCTTGGCCTCAGATTTTCGGCGCGGTCGCCGCGGGCGGCCAGGGGACCTCCGGTACGCGCGGCCGCCGGGTCCCCGCCGCGGCGCTCAGGGCGAGGCCGGCCAGGGCCTCGGGGGCGCCCGCCTGCCCCCGGATGCCGGGGAAGGCGTTGATGTCGACGATGACGGGGGCGCCGCCGCCCGCGTCCAGGAGGTCGACGCCGTAGACGTCCAGCGCGAAGACCTCGCCCACCCGCCGCACCACGTCCAGCCACTCCCCCGGCAGGTCGCCGAGCCCGATGGTGCGGGTGCGCTTGTCCGTGCCGCCGGCGGCCAGTTCCGACCGGCGGAGGCCGGCGAAGACCTCGTCGCCCACCACCCACATCTTGTGGTCCCAGCCGTTGTTGGGGGTGAAGGGCTGGATGACCACCGGCTCGTCGGGCCAGGCCGCGGCCAGCCGGCGCAGGCGCGCGGCGTCGTCGACGCGGGCGACCAGGTCGTGGCGGCGGCTGTGGCGGCTCTTGACCACCACGGGCCAGACGGGCTCCGCCTCCGGCCCGGTCGGGCACAGTGAGGGCTCGGTGCGGGTGGGGACGAACGGCAGGCCGGCGCGCAGGGCGACGTCCGCCATGGCGGTGCGGTCCTGGCACAGCTCGGTGGCGGCGGCCGAGTTCAGCACGGGCGCGCCGTGCTCCTCCAGGTGGCGGGCCAGGGCCAGGGCGCGCGGGGTGCGCGTCTTGAGCAGGTAGACGTCGGCGAGGCCGCCCGGGGCGGGGAAGCCGGCCGACCGGCCCGGATCCAGCCATTCCACATCGTGCCGGGCCTCCGTCAGCAGCGTCGTGGCGCCGGCCAGGAGGGGGTGCTCGGGGTCGGGTGTCAGCAGGCAGATCCTCATGCGGGGCCGCCCGCGGCCGGCGCGGCGGCGGCCGGGGCCCGCCGTGGGGCGGGCACCGGGGACGTCCGGCCGGCACCGGCGAGGCGCAGGACGGCGCGGGCCACCCGGGCCACCGCGTCGGGCACCTGCCGGAAGCTCGGGAAGTCGTTGACGTCGACGACCACGGGCCCGTCCGGGCCGAGGACGACGTCGACCCCGTACAGGTCGAGGCCGTAGACCGCGCCGACCTCGGCGGCGATGGCGGCGATCTCGGGCGTCAGCGGGACGTGCCGCTCACGGGCCGGGTGGTCGGGGTGGAGCGGGCTGCGCCGCTCGGTGGCGTAGAGGTCCCCGTCGACGCAGTAGACCTTGAGGTCGACGCCCGCGTTGGGGACGTACGGCTGGGCGATGAGCATGCCGCCGCGGGCGGCGTCGTCCGCGCCGGGTCCGGGCAGGGCCAGCCGTTCGGGGTCCGGGACGAGCCGCACGGCGCGCCCCGAGCTGCCGTCGGCGGGCTTGACCACCAGCGGGTAGGCGCTCGCGGGGAGCTCCGCGAACTCCTCGGCCCGCATCGCGGCCCAGGTGGGCGGCACGGGAAGGCCGCGGGACTCGGCGATCACCGCGGCCTGCGCCTTGTCCCGGACGCCGCGTATCGCGCGGGCGTCGTTGACGGTGGTCAGGCCGACGGCCGCCGCGCTCTCCAGCAGGGCCAGCCCCGGACCGCCCGACACCGTCTTGAGGACCCAGGCGTCGTGCCGGCCGGCCCGGACCGTCTCGGAGAGCCGCAGCAGCGAACCGCCGGGGCGCAGCACGTCCACCCGGTGCCCCCAGGCGGTGAGTTGGCGGATCACGTCCACCGGCATGCCGTCGTACCGGTACTGCTCCTCCACCAGGAAGCAGAGTCTCATGTGCTGCATCATCCTCGATATCCCGGACATCCGCCGATCCGCCCCGGGCGGAACCTGACGGCTCAGGATGTCATGGCGCGCGGCCGGCCCGTACCGCGCCGCCGCCCTGGGGTCACGGGGGCGACCGGAAGGCGTCCAGCAGCCGCTCGGCGGCCAGGCTCGCCGTCAGGGTCCCCTCGCGCACCTCCTGTTCCAGCCCGGGTCCCAGCCGGCGGACACCGGGGTGGGCGTGGAGCTCGCCCAGGAGCTGGTCGCGGACCATGCTCCAGACCCACTCCACCTGCTGCTCACGACGCCGGGCGGCCAGGTCGCCGGTGGCGTCCAGCACCCTCCGGTGCTGCTCGATCCGCTCCCACAGGACGTCCAGCCCGGTGCTCTCACGGGCGCTGCACGTCAGGACGGGGGGGTTCCAGGCGGCGTCGGGGGACCTCAGCAGACGCAGGGCACCCGCCAGTTCGCGGGCGGCGGCCTTCGCGTCCCTTTCGTGCGGTCCGTCCGCCTTGTTCACCGCGACGAGGTCGGCCAGTTCCAGCACGCCCTTCTTGATGCCCTGGAGCTGGTCGCCGGTGCGGGCGAGGGTGAGCAGCAGGAAGGTGTCGACCATGCCGGCGACGGCCGTCTCGGACTGGCCGACGCCGACGGTCTCCACCAGCACCACGTCGTAGCCGGCCGCCTCCATCACCACGATGGTCTCGCGGGTGGCCTTGGCCACCCCGCCGAGGGTGCCGGCGGTGGGCGACGGCCGGACGAACGCGGCCGGGTCGACGGCGAGCCGCTCCATGCGGGTCTTGTCGCCGAGGATGCTGCCGCCGGTACGGCTGGAGGACGGGTCGACCGCGAGCACGGCGACCCGGTGGCCGAGCCCGGTGAGCATCGTGCCGAAGGCGTCGATGAAGGTGGACTTGCCGACGCCGGGCACGCCGGTGACGCCGATGCGCCGGGCCGCTCCCGCGTGCGGCAGCAGCTCGGTCAGCATCCGCTGCGCGAGCGCCCGGTGGTCGGCGCGCCGCGACTCCACCAGCGTGATGGCGCGGGCGACGGCGGCCCGGTTGCCGTCCAGCACGCCCTTGACGTAGGCGTCGAGGTCAATGGCCTTGCGCACGGGGGAGGCCATGGGCGCTCACAGCTCGTGGCCGAGGACCCCGGCCAGGGTCGTCAGCAGGTCGTGGGCGGCGTCCGGGATGACCGTGCCCGGCGGGAAGACCGCGGCGGCGCCCATCTCCAGGAGCGTGGGCACGTCCTGCGGCGGGATCACCCCGCCGACGACGATCATGATGTCCTCGCGGCCCTGTTCCCGGAGCTGCTCGCGCAGCGCGGGGACGAGCGTGAGGTGACCCGCCGCCAGCGACGAGACGCCCACGATGTGCACGTCCGCCTCGACCGCCTGCCGGGCGACCTCGGCCGGGGTCTGGAAGAGCGGGCCGACGTCGACGTCGAAGCCGAGGTCGGCGAAGGCCGTGGCGATCACCTTCTGGCCGCGGTCGTGGCCGTCCTGGCCCATCTTGGCCACCAGGATGCGCGGCCGCCGGCCGTCCTCCCGCTCGAACGCCTCGACCAGCGCGCGGGTGCGCTCCACCCCCGACGACATCCCTGCCTCCTCCCGGTACACACCGGAGATCGTACGGATCTGGCCGGCGTGCCGCCCGTAGACCTTCTCCAGGGCGTCGGAGATCTCGCCCACGGTGGCCTTGGCGCGGGCCGCGTCCACGGCCAGCGCCAGGAGGTTGCCCTCCAGACCGGTGCCGGGGCCGGCCTCGGCGGCCCGGGTGAGGGCGTCCAGCGCGGCCCGGCAGGCCGTCTCGTCGCGCTCGGCGCGCAGCCGGCGGAGCTTCTCGATCTGCTGGGCGCGCACGGAGGAGTTGTCGACCTTGAGGACCTCGATCTGCTCGTCGCTGTCGACCCGGTACTTGTTGACGCCGATCACCGGCTGGCGGCCGGAGTCGATACGGGCCTGGGTGCGGGCCGCGGCCTCCTCGACGCGCAGCTTGGGGATGCCCGCGTCGATGGCCCGGGCCATGCCGCCGGCCGCCTCGACCTCCTGGATGTGCTGCCAGGCGCGGCGGGCGAGGTCGTGGGTGAGCCGCTCGACGTAGGCGCTGCCGCCCCACGGGTCGATGACCCGGCAGGTCCCCGACTCCTGCTGGATCAGCAGCTGGGTGTTGCGGGCGATGCGCGCCGAGAAGTCGGTGGGCAGGGCCAGCGCCTCGTCGAGGGCGTTGGTGTGCAGCGACTGGGTGTGGCCCTGGGTGGCGGCCATGGCCTCGACGCAGGTCCGCGCGACGTTGTTGAAGACGTCCTGGGCGGTCAGCGACCAGCCGGAGGTCTGCGAATGGGTGCGCAGCGACAGCGACTTGGTGTTCTTCGGGTCGAACTGCTTCACCAGGCGGGCCCACAGCAGCCGGGCGGCGCGGAGCTTGGCGACCTCCATGAAGAAGTTCATGCCGATCGCCCAGAAGAAGGACAGGCGGGGCGCGAAGGCGTCCACGTCGAGTCCGGCGCCGAGCCCGGCCCGCAGGTACTCCACGCCGTCGGCGAGGGTGTAGGCGAGCTCCAGGTCGGCGGTGGCCCCGGCCTCCTGGATGTGGTAGCCGGAGATGGAGATGGAGTTGTAGCGGGGCATCTTCCGCGAGGTGTACGCGAAGATGTCCGAGATGATCCGCATCGAGGGCCCGGGCGGATAGATGTAGGTGTTGCGGACCATGAACTCCTTGAGGATGTCGTTCTGGATGGTCCCGGCCAGCTTCTCGGGCGGTACGCCCTGCTCCTCGGCGGCGACGATGTAGAGCGCCAGCACGGGCAGCACCGCGCCGTTCATCGTCATGGAGACGGTCATCCTGTCGAGCGGGATGCCGTCGAAGAGCTGCCGCATGTCGTAGATCGAGTCGATGGCGACGCCCGCCATGCCGACGTCGCCGGTGACGCGCGGGTGGTCGCTGTCGTAGCCGCGGTGGGTGGGCAGGTCGAAGGCGACGGACAGGCCCTTCTGACCGGCCGCCAGGTTGCGGCGGTAGAAGGCGTTGGACTCCTCGGCCGTGGAGAACCCGGCGTACTGCCGGATGGTCCAGGGCTGGTTGACGTACATCGTCGGGTACGGGCCGCGGAGGTACGGCGCGATGCCCGGGTAGGTGCCGAGGAAGTCCAGGCCCTGGAGGTCCTCCGCGGTGTAGAGCGGCTTGACGCCGATGCCCTCCGGGGTCTCCCACAGGAGGTCCTCGACGCTCCTGCCGGTGCTCTCCTTCAGCGCCGCGCGCCAGGCCGCCGCGTCGTCGGGGGCGGCGGCCGCGGGCCCCAGGTCGATGCCGGAGAAGTCGGGGATCGACATCACGCCACTCCCATCTGGTCGAGGACGGAGGAGAGGACGGCGACCGCGTCGCCGCCGGCGAAGACGAACTCGTCGACCCCCGCCCGGAGCCAGGCCTCCCGCTGCTCGCCCCTGGGCTTGCCGGCGAGGAGGACGGTGGTGGCCCCCGCGGCCTTGAGCGCCGCGGCCACGGCCTCGGCCCGCTCGGCGTAGAGGGCGTCACTGGAGCACAGGCAGACGATCGTGGCGCCCTCGGCCGTGAGGGTGCCGGCGGCGTCCTCGGCCGTGACCGGGCGGGTCACGGGCTCGATGCCGCCCGCCTGGAAGAGGTTGGCGGCGAAGGTGACCCGGCCGGTGTGGGCGGCGGCGGGGCCGAGGGCCGCGAGGAGGACGCGCGGCCGGGCGCCGGTGGCGGCGAGGTGGGCGTCCGAGCGGGCGCGCAGGGCCTCGTACGCCTCGTCGCGGCGGACCCTCGGCAGCCCGCCGGAGGGCGCGGCGGGGGCGGGCTCGCGCTCGACGGGCTTCTCGTCCAGGTGCGGGAACTCGCTGACGCCGGTGATCGGGTGGCGCCGCTTGGCGATCCTGTCGCCGTACGCCTCCCAGGTGTCGGCGAGGGCCTTGGCCAGGTGCCCCTCGCGCAGGGCCGCCGCCTGGCCGCCCGTGCGCTCGATCCACTGGAAGAAGCTCCAGCCGGCGTGGGCCAGCTCGTCCGTCAGCCGCTCCACGTACCAGGAGCCGCCGGCCGGGTCGATCACCCGGGCCAGGTGCGACTCCTCGATCAGGATCGAGGAGGTGTTGCGGGCGATACGGCGGGCGAACGCGTCCGGCAGGCCGAGCGCCTCGTCGAAGGGCAGGACGGTCACGGCGTCCGCGCCGCCGACGCCGGCGCCCAGGCAGGCGATGGTGGTGCGGAGCATGTTCACCCACGGGTCGCGCCGGGTCATCATCACCGAGGAGGTGACGGCGTGCTGACGCTGGGCGCGGGCCTCGGGCGCGGCACCGCTGACCTCGGCGACCCGGGCCCACAGCCGGCGCGCGGCGCGCAGCTTGGCGATGGTCAGGAACTGGTCGGCGGTGGCGGAATAGCGGAACTCCAGCTGGGAGCAGGCCTCGTCGACGGTGAGCCCGGCGGTGGTGAGCGTACGGAGGTAGGCGACGCCGGTGGCCAGCGAGGCGCCCAGCTCCTGGGCGGCCGAGCCGCCGGCCTCGTGGTACGGCAGCGCGTCGACGGTCAGGGCGCGGAGGCCGGGGTGGTCGCGAAGGCAGCGGGCGGCGAGCCCCGCGGCGGCGGCCAGGGCCCCGGCGGGGTCGGTGTCGCCGCCGGTACGGGCGAGGGTGCCCAGCGGGTCGGCGCCGAGGTTGCCGTGGGCGGCGCCGCGCGGCAGGCCGCGCTCGTCGTGGAGGGCCAGCAGACGCCGGGCGGCGGTCTCGAACTCGGCGCCCGCGTCGAGGACGACGGGGGCCAGGTCGAGGTAGACGCCGTCGAGGGCCTCGGGGAGGGCGTCGACCGGCAGTCCGGCCGAACCGACCGTGAGCCACAGGGAGGTGACGCCGTTTTCGAGATCGGCGAGGACGGCCTCGTTGGCGCGGCGCGGGTCGGGGTCACCGTGGTGCTGGCGCACGTCCCAGCCCGTGAGGGCGTTCCCGGCCGCGGTGCCACCGCGGACGAAGGGCGCGAAGCCGGGCGGGCCGGGCAGGGCGCCCGCGTCGTCCGCGGTGTACAGCGGACGGATGGTCACCCCCTCCAGGAGGGTGGTGGCCAGCGCATCCTCGGCCGCCGGCCCCTCGGCCGCGGTCCCCGCCTTGCTCAGCACGCCCTCGACGAGGCGCTGCCACTGCTCGCGGGTCGCGTCCGGGAACTCTGCGGCCAGCCGAAAGCCGTCGTCGGGCAGAACCGTCATGGGGGAAGGCTAGGCGAGCGGGCACGCCCCCAGCAGGGGCAACGGCTGTGACCTTGGCCTCTTCCCGGTCCTGCCCGTGGCCGGGGGGTGAACGGGCCCCGGCTCAGCGCCCGGGCGCGCAGTCGCGGGCGGGGTCGTCGTGGGTGATGACGCAACCGATGGTCGCGGCACGGTCCTTGCCGTACCGCTGGCCGAGGGCGGCGCGGAAGTCGGCCCACTGGCGGCGGGTGTCGGCGACGGCTCCCCGGACGGCCCGGTCGAAGTTGCCGGCCACCTTGCCGCGCGGGGTGCCGGGGCCGGTGCCGGCGCCGGTGACCGGGTCGATCAGGCCGTTGTCCTTGTTGAGCGCGGAGTGCTGGACGCGCTTCGAGCAGCCGAGGGGGACGAGCGAGAAGCAGCCGGTGGTCAGGTCGCGGGGGACGGCGCTCGCCGCGGGCGGCGTTCCGGTGGACAGGGCGAGCAGCGGGGAGGGCGCGGGCAGGCCGAGTCCGGGCGGGTTGTCCTTGCCGGTGGGACCGGAGGCGGCCGCGTCGGTCCAGTTGCTGTGCGAGTAGAAGTCCTGGACGCCGTGGAGGGCGCGGCCCAGCCCCTCGATGGCCTCGCACTTGTTGCGGCCGGGAACCCCGAGGCTGAAGGTGCAGTCCTTGCCGAGGTCGGTCTCGCGCGCGTCGGGGGTGCCGTCGGCCTTCAGGGTCGCGCCGGCCGCGTCGACCCCCTCCGCGAAGCGGCCGCTGAGCTTGGCGACGCAGGCCAGCAGCTGCCGGGTGGCCTCCTCGCGGCTGTGGGCGTAGCCGGGCGCCGCGAGGAAGTCGGCGTTGTCGCAGTGCGCCTCGGGGCGCAGGATCTCGTCGGTGTCCGGTGCGCCGACCGCTCCGAAGGTGCCCTGGTGGCCGGCTATCTGGTCCAGGGAGCGGGGTTCGAAGCAGCTGCCGTCGGAGCGGGTGCCGGGGGCGCAGGCGAGGGCGGCACGGGTGATCCGCTCGTGTTCGGCGTGCTGGCCGAGGCTGTTGACGGTGCCGAAGGCGCGGGCGGGTCCGGCCCCGGCGGTGAGCAGGAGCGTGGGGGCCAGGGCTGCGACGGTCAGGAGCAGCGGGGCGCGGCGCGGGGCGCGGGTTCTGCTGGGGATCGGCATGGCGGGTGGGGGCCTTTCCGACGGTTCGTCAGGGTGAGGCGCCAGTGCACCCGAAATCACCGCCCGGCGCAATCCCGCGCGATCTTCCCGGTGGCCTTCAGGCCGGGCCCCGGCCGCCGGGCGCGGGGGCCGGCCGGTCGCCGTCGCCGTTGCCGGAGACGGCCGGGTGGTGCCGGTCGGGCACGACGAACTCGCACCAGACGGACTTGCCCGTGCCGCGCGGCTCTACGCCCCACACGTCGGTCAGCTCCTCGACCAGGAGCAACCCCCGGCCCGAGACGCCGGCCTCGCCGGGCTCCCGGCGGCGCGGGAGGCTGCTGGACTTGTCCTCGACCTCGACACGGACCCGGCGTTCGGGGCCGGGCATCATCCGGATCGTCACCACGGCCGCCCCGTCGGTGTGCAGCAGGGCGTTGGTGACCAGTTCGTCGGCGACCAGTTCGATCTCGTCGGAACGCTCCCGGGCGCCCCAGGCCCGTACCGCCGCGCGGATCATGTGCCGGCCGGCCGAGAGGGCCTCGGGGTCGGCGGGGGCGATGTGCTGCTGGAGCCGGCCGCCGCCGCGGACGGCCGGTCCGTGCCGGCGGAGCAGCAGGACGGCCATGTCGTCCTCGCCGGCCCGCTCGCCGATCATGTTGCACAGCAGGTCGGCCAGCTTCTGGAGGTCGTACGGTCCCTCGCGGACGGCGTCGGCGAGCTGCTGCACACCCTCGTCGAGGTCGGCGCCGGGCTCCTCGACCAGGCCGTCGGTGAACATCATCAGGGTCTCCCCCGGGTCCAGCTCGACGGTCGTCACGGGATAGGCGGTGCGGCCGAACTCGGCGGACAGTCCCAGCGGGAGACCGCCGGAGACGGGCAGCCGCCGGACGGTGCCGTCGGTGTGCCGCAGCAGCGGGTCGATGTGGCCGGCGCGGACCAGCTGCACGACGCCGGTGGCGAGGTCGGCCTCGGCGTAGGTGCAGGTGGCGAAGCGGTCGGTGTCCAGTTCGTGGAGGAACGACGAGGCGCGGGCCATGACCGTGGCGGGGGCGTGGCCCTCGGTGGCGTACGCCCGCAGGACGATGCGCAGCTGGCCCATGACGGCGGCGGCGTGGGTGTCGTGGCCCTGGACGTCGCCGATGACGGCGCCGACCCGGCCGCCGGGCAGCGGGATGGCGTCGTACCAGTCGCCGCCGATGTCCCGGCCCATCCGGGCCGAGCGGTAGCGCACGGCGATCTGGGCGCCGGGGATGTCGGGGATGCGGCGCGGGAGCATGGCCTGCTGGAGGCCCTCGGCGATGTCGTGCTCCTGGTCGAAGAGCATGGCGCGGGCGATGCTCTGGGCGAGGCTGCTGCTGAGCGCGATGAACAGGTTGCGCTCCTGCTGGGTGAAGCCGCGCGTCTCCCGGTAGAGCAGGCCCAGCGCGCCGATGGGGCGGGCCTGGGCGACCAGGGGGAGGTAGGCGGCGGAGGAGATGCCGATGTCCTTGATGCGCTCCCACAGCCAGGGGTAGCAGGCGGCGAATTCCTCGCGGGACTCGATGAAGCGCGGGTTGAGGGTGCGGATGACGTCGCTCATGGGGAAGTTGTCGTCGATCCGGGTGTAGCGGGTACCGGGGATGAAGTGCTCGGAGGGCCCCTCGGCGACGAGGTGGATCCGGCCGGCGTCGACGAGGCCGAGGACGAGCAGGTCGGAGCCGAGGTGCTCGACGGCCTGGGCGTCCTTGAAGAAGTCGATGACGTCCTGGACGGTGCGGGCGTGGGCGAGGGCGGCGGTGATGGTCTCCACGACGGTCGTCTGGTGGTGGCGCTCCAGGTCCCGCTCGCGCGGCCCGGTCCGGCCGAGCTCCTCGCCGGCGTCCCGGACGAGGCCCACGATGCGCTGGGGTCTGCCGTGCTCGTCGCGCCGGATGAGGCCCTGGGTGTACGTCCAGCGCAGGGTGCCGTCGTCGGCGCGCACCCGGTAGTAGACGCCGTAGCTCTCGCTGCCCTCCTTCAGGGCGCGGGAGACCTCGGCGTCGAGCCGGCTGGAGTCGGGGCGGGGCAGCCGACCGGTGAGGTCGGTGATCCGGCCGTGGAACTCCTCGGGCGGCATCCCGAGGACGTCGAGGGCCACCGGGTCCAGGTGGAGCCGTCCGCTCACGAGGTCCCAGTCGAAGGTGCCCGTGCGGTGGAGGGCGTGGATGAGCTCCGGGCGAGCGGGCCAGTCGTCCGGCGGCGCTGGGGCGGCGGGCGGCGCTCCCCGATCAACCATAGAGCCACTCTGCCACCTTTTGCCGGTTTCTTCGATGTGACCGATTCGATGTGACCGAGCGGACCGGCGCCCCCGGTGGTACGGATACGGCATGGAGTGGTTCACGGCATCCGGCTACGGGCTGAGCCGGCTGGTCCTGACGCGGGCGCTCGCCGTCGTCTACCTGGTGGCCTTCCTCTCGGCCGCCTCGCAGTTCCGCGCGCTCATCGGCGCGCGGGGCATGCTGCCGGTGCCCGCCTTCGTCGCGTACGTCCCCGCGCGGCGCTCGCCCAGCGTCTTCCACCTCCACTACTCCGACCGGTTCTTCGCGGCCTGGGCGTGGGGCGGGGCGCTGCTGTCGGCCGCGGTGGTGGCGGGCGCGGCGGACGCGGTGCCGCTGTGGGCGTCGATGCTGATGTGGCTGGCGCTGTGGGTGCTGTACCTGTCGATCGTCAACGTGGGCCAGACGTGGTACGCCTTCGGCTGGGAGTCGCTGTTGCTGGAGGCCGGCTTCCTGGCGGTCTTCCTGGGCAACGCCCGGACGGATCCGCCCGTGGTCGTCCTCTTCCTGATGCGCTGGCTGGTCTTCCGCGTGGAGTTCGGGGCCGGGCTGATCAAGCTGCGCGGCGACCCCTGCTGGCGGGATCTGACGTGCCTGTACTACCACCACGAGACCCAGCCCATGCCGGGCCCGCTGAGCTGGTTCTTCCACCGGCTGCCCCGGCCGCTGCACCGCGTCGAGACGGCCGCCAACCACGTCGCCCAGCTGGTGGTGCCGTTCGGGCTCTTCGCCCCGCAGCCGGTGGCGAGCGTCGCCGCCGGCGTGATCATCTGCACCCAGCTGTGGCTGGTCGCCTCCGGCAATTTCTCCTGGCTCAACTGGGTGACGATCGTCCTGGCCTTCGCCGCCGTCGACGGGCGGGCGATGGCGGACCTCTTCTCCGTCACGCCCCCGGCGCCGGCCGGCCCGGCACCTACCTGGTTCGAGGCGGTGGTCCTCGCGGCGGCCGCGCTGGTGGTGGTGCTCAGCTGGTGGCCGGTGCGCAACATGATCTCCCGGCAGCAGCGGATGAACATGTCCTTCAACGTCTTCCACCTGGTCAACACCTACGGCGCCTTCGGCAGCATCAGCCGCAGCCGGCACGAGGTGGTGGTGGAGGGCACCGACGAGGAGACGGTGACCCCCGAGACGGTGTGGAAGGAGTACGGCTTCAAGGGCAAACCGGGCGACCCCCGCCGGCTGCCCCGCCAGTTCGCGCCCTACCACCTGCGGCTGGACTGGCTGATGTGGTTCGCGGGACTCTCCCCGGGCTACGCGCGCGACTGGTTCGGCCCCTTCGTCGAACGGCTGCTGACCGGGGACCCGGCGACGCTGCGCCTGCTGCGGCACAACCCCTTCCCCGCCGCGCCGCCCACCCACGTCCGCGCCCGGCTCTACCTCTACCGCTTCACGACCTGGCGGGAGCTGCGGGAGACCGGCGCCTGGTGGCACCGCACCCTGGAGCGCGAGTACCTCCCGCCGACCCGGCTGGCCACGCGCTGATCCGGCCCGCTCAGCGCCCGGCCAGGCCCGCGCGGGCCAGCTCGGCGGCGGTGACCGGCGGCTCGTACCCGGGCGCCCGCCCGGGGCCGCACGCCACGCGCACCGCCACGGCGGGCGCGAACAGGCGCGACACCGGCGCCGACAGCGTCATCACGTCCAGCAGCACCCGCGTCACGGCGTGGTCCACCGTCGCCGTGCGCATCACGCGCTGCAGGTACCCCCGCAGCACCCGGGCGGCGGCCGGCGGCCGCGGGCCGAGCGCGCCCGGGTAGTGGATGTCCTCGCCGACCGCCATGTCCCAGGCCGCCCCGGCGCCGCGGGCGAGCGCCCGCTGCGCGGCGCGGGACACCCGGGGGTCGCCCAGCACCTGCCCGTCCAGGGCCTCGCGCAGCGCGACGGCGCCCAGCGCGGCGACGGACATGCCGTGCCCGTAGACGGGGTTGTACGCGGCGAGCGCGTCACCGGTGACGACAAAGCCGGCGGGCCAGGGCTCCAGGCGCTCGAAGCGACGGCGCCGGTTGACGGTGGAGCGGTTGAGGTGGACGCCGGTGAGCGGCTCGGCGCGGGCGATCAGGTCGGCCGCCAGGGGGTGGCGCAGGCGGCGCGCGAACGGCTCGAAGCCCGCCTCCTCCCCGGAGGGCTCGCCGCCGCGCGTACCGGAGACCGTCACCAGCCAGCGCCCGCCCTCGACGGGGTGCATGGTCATCCCCTGGCCCGGCAGGCTGCGCGACGGCGACGGCAGCACGCTCACCACCGGGAAGTCCTCGGCGCCCGGCGGCGCCCGGAACAGCCTGCTGGCATAGACCAGCCCCGAGTCCACGGTCTCCTCCGGCACCGCGGGCAGACCGAGCTCCGCCAGCCAGCGCGGGGCCCGCGAGCCCCGGCCGGTGGCGTCCACCACGAAGTCGGCGGCCAGCTCCTCGGTGGCGCCGGACGCCGCGCCCCCGAGCCGTACGCCCGTGACCCGCCGGGCGTCGCCGACGAGGCCCCGGACGTCCGCGCCCTCGCGCAGAACCACCCCGGGAAGGGCCAGCACCCGCTGCCGCACGACCAGGTCGAGCAGGTCACGGCTGCACGCGATGAGGAACTGCCGCTCCGGCGCGCGGGGGATCCAGCCCTGCGCCGACAGCGACACCAGGCCGGTGGGCAGGGCCACCCGGCGGGCTCCCGCGGCGAGCCAGGCGGCGGTCGTCCCGGGCAGCAGGGCCTCCATCGCCCGGGCCCCGCCGGACAGCAGCACATGCGCGTGCCGGGCCTGGGGCAGGCCCCTGCGGGGCAGGGCCGACGACGGCAGCCGGTCACGTTCGACGACCACCACCTCGTCCGTGTGGGGGGCCAGCGCGGCCGCCGCCAGCATGCCGGCCAGCCCGCCGCCGAGGACCACGGCCCGGCGGGGCCCGGACGCGAGGGGACCGCTCGTAGGGTCGCTCATGCGGGGTCTCTGCCCATCCCGGCCGCCTCCGAACACATGCGTGCGCGCATCCGGGGGCGCACGGTGGTGATGTGGAAGCAGAGGCCACCGGGCCGGTGGAAGCGCTGGAACGCATCGCGTTCCTGCTGGAGCGCACCCAGGCGCCCACCTATCGGGTGAAGGCGTTCCGCACGGCCGCCTCCGTGGTCGGCGCGCTGCCGGACGAGGAGCTGCGCCGGCGCGCCGCCGACGGCTCGCTGACGGACCTCAAGGGGATCGGCCCGAAGACCGCGGCGGTCGTGGCCGAGGCGGTGCGCGGCGAGGTGCCCGGCTATCTGGCGCGGCTGACGGAGGAGGCCGGCGGGCCGCTGGCCGAGGGCGGCCGGGAGCTGCGGGCGGCGCTGCGCGGCGACTGCCACCTCCACTCGGACTGGTCGGACGGCGGCAGCCCGATCGAGGAGATGGCCCGGACCGCCCGGGCGCTGGGCCACGAGTGGGCCGTCCTCACCGACCACTCCCCCCGGCTGACGATCGCCCGCGGCCTGTCCCCGGAGCGGCTGCGCGAGCAGCTCCGGGTCGTCGCCGAGGTCGGCGAACGGCTCGGCGACGGCTTCCGGCTGCTGACCGGCATCGAGTGCGACATCCTGGCCGACGGCTCGCTGGACCAGGAGCCGGAGCTGCTGGAGCGGCTGGACGTGGTGGTCGCCTCGGTCCACTCGGGCCTGCGGATGGACGCCGACGCCATGACGCGCCGGATGGTGGCGGCCGTCGCCAACCCGCTCGTGGACGTCCTGGGGCACTGCACGGGCCGCATCATCGGGCACCGGCCCGAGTCGGAGTTCGACGCGGAGATGGTCTTCGCCGCCTGCGCCCGCTTCGACACCGCCGTGGAGATCAACTGCCGGCCCGAGCGCCTCGACCCGCCGCGCCGGCTGCTCCGCCTGGCGATGGACGCCGGGGTGCTGTTCGCCATCGACAGCGACGCGCACGCCCCCGGCCAGCTCGACTGGCAGATCCACGGTTGTGCGCGCGCCGAGGAGTGCGGCGTACCCGCCGACCGCGTGGTCACCACCTGGACGGCGGACGAGCTGCTGCGCTGGACCGGGGCCGCATGACGACGACACCCCCGCTCCCCGGGATCAGGCCCATGCTGGCCACCCCCGCCCCGCTGCCGGCCGAGGACGACGAGGCGTCCTGGGCGTTCGAGGTCAAGTGGGACGGCGTGCGCTGCGTGGCCGGCGCGCCGGGCGACGGCACGCTGCGGCTGACGACCCGGGCGGGCAACGACGCCTCCCGGACCTATCCGGAGCTCCAGGGGCTGGGCGAGCGGCTGCCCGGCCGCCCCGCCGTGTTCGACGGGGAGATCGTGGTCGTGGACGAACACGGGCGGCCGGACTTCGGCCTGCTCCAGCGGCGGATGGGGGTGACCAATCCGCGCCGCGCGGCGCACCTCGCCATGGAGTGCCCCGTGCACCTGATGCTCTTCGACGTCATGTACCTCGACGGCGCGCTGCTCACCGAGCTCCCCTACCGGGAGCGCCGCGCCCTGCTCCACGCGCTGGGCCTGGGCGGCCCCAACTGGTCGGTGCCCGCGCACCTGGAGGGGCACGGCCGGCAGGCGTGGGACGCCACCCTGCGCGCCGGCTTCGAGGGAGTCCTGGCCAAGCGGCTGACGTCCCGCTACCTGCCGGGCGTCCGGTCACCCGACTGGCGCAAGACCAAGCACGTGATCACCCTCGACGTGGTCATCGGCGGCTGGGCCGAGGGGCACGGCCGGCTCACCGGGCTCCCCGGGGCCGTGCTGGCCGGTCTGCGGGAGCCGTCCGGCCTGCGCTACGTCGGCTCCGTCGGGTCCGGGCTCTCCGAGTACGAGCGGCGGGAGCTGGCGCGCTATCTGTCGGTGATCCCCCGGACGGACTCCCCGTTCGCCGGGCCGGTCGACGTGCCGGGGGCGCACTGGGTCGAACCACGCCTGGTGGCCGAGATCGTCTTCACCGGCTGGACGGCGGCCGAGCGGCTGCGCCACCCGACCTGGCACCGGTTGCGCCCGGACCTGACCCGGCTGGGGTGAGGCCGGGGCCGCTCAGGGCAGCGGTGCCCGGGTGCGGTCGCCGGCGAGCGGGGCCAGCGGGTCGTCGTGCGCGCCGAGGCGGTCGAGGACCTCCTCGGGGGTGAAGGCGAGGTCGCCGGGGTCGGTGCAGGCGGCGACCTCGTCCCAGGTGACGGGGGCCGCGACGCCGGGGCGGCCGGGCAGCAGACGCACGGTGTAGGGGGCCGCGGTGGTCTTCGCGCTGGCGTTCTGCGACCAGTCGATGAGCACCCTGCCCCGCCGTTCGGTCTTGGCCATGGAGACCACCACCAGCCCCGGGTGCTCGTTCATCATCCGGGTGGCCAGTCGCTTGGCGTAGTGACCGGTGGCCCGGCCGGAGGCGGCCTCGACGGGCGCGTAGAGGTGGAGGCCCTTGGCGCCGGAGACCACGGGGTACGCGGTGAGGCCGTCGTCCGCGAGCAGCTGGCGCAGCCGCTGGGCGACGCGGCAGCAGACGACGAGGTCGGTGCCGGGCCCGGGGTCGAGGTCGAGGACCAGCCGGTCATGGGCCTCGGGCCCCGCCTCGGCGGTCCACTGCGGCACGTGCACCTCGTACGCCCCCAGGTTCACCATGGCGATCAGGGCGGGGGTGGAGTCGATCATCACCTGCTCGGCGACGCCGTCCTTGTGCCGCACCGGCACCCGGGGCACCCAGCCGGGCGAACCGTTGGGCGGGGTCTTGGCGATCCAGCTCTCGCCGCTCGTGCCCTCGGGCGCGCGGACGAAGGACGCCGCGCGGCCCGCGGCGTGCCGCAGCAGCGCCGGGGCGACCGCCGCGTAGTACCGCAGGACGCGGGCCTTGGTGTGGCCGGACTCCGGGAAGAGCACCCGGTCGAGGTGGGACAGGGAGATCCGGCGGCCCTCGACCTCCACCACCTGCCGTTCCGCCTGCGGTTCCGCGGACTGCCGTTCCGAAGAGCTGGACATAAGGTGATAATTCCCACGGAGGGACACGAGCTATGCGGACGATGTGGAAGGGCGCCATCGGGTTCGGGCTGGTCTCCGTCCCCGTACGGCTCTACGCCGCCACCCAGGAGCACGGCATCCGGCTGCACCAGGTCCACGACGAGGACGGCGGCCGCATCCACCTCAAGCGGGTGTGCGACGCGTGCAACAAGGAGATCCCGTACGAGCACGTCGCCAAGGGCTTCGAGGACGACGAGGGCAACACCGCGGTGGTCACCCAGAACGACCTGGCCGGCCTCCCCCTGCCCAGCAAGAAGCTCATCGACGTGCTGGCCTTCGTCGACGCCGACCGCATCGACCCCCTGCAACTGGCCGGGGCCTACTACCTGGCGCCGGACAGCGCCGCCGCGAACAAGCCGTACGTCCTGCTGCGCGAGACCCTCAAGCAGACCGACCGGGTGGCCGTCACCAAGATCGCCCTGCGCACCCGGGAGTCGCTGGCCCTGCTGCGCGTCCACGGCGACCTGCTGACCCTCCACACGATGTACTGGCCCGACGAGATCCGCGACTCCGCGGGGCTGGCCCCGCCGGACTCCGTCACCGCGCGCCCGCAGGAGCTCAAGATGGCCACGAGCCTGATGGACACCCTGTCGGAGGACTTCGACCTCGACGCGCTGGAGGACGAGTACGAGGTCGCCCTCGGCGAACTCATCAGCGCCCACCTCGACCACCGGCCCGCGCCCCGGAAGGCCACCGCCGCGGCGCCCGACAACGTCATCGACCTCATGGCGGCCCTCCAGGCCTCCATCGACACGGCGGGGCGGAAGGGGACGGCGGCCGGAAAGGCCCCGGCGAAACCCGTGAAGACCGCGAAGACCGCGAAATCAGCCACCCGCTCCGCCAAGAAATCGACCACAGCCGAAACGGGAAAGCGCACGACCGCAAAGAAATCGACAGCCTCGTCCACGACGGCCAAGGCGAAGAAGACCGCCGCGGCCAAGAGCACCACGTCCAAGGGCACAGCGCGGAAGACGGCCGCCGCCAAGAGGACGGGCGGCCGGCGCGCGGGCTAGGACAGCCCCCGGCACCGGGCGGGCCCTAGCGGACCGGCACGCCCTCCTCCCCCGCGAGCATCACCAGCTCCTCCCGGGCCGTCGCGGCGAGCCCGTCCGCCGCGCACTGCACGGCGAGCTCCAGGCCCTCGCGCATCGTGGCCTCCGCCTCGGCGGCCCGGCCCGCGCGGCGCAGCGCGACGCCGTGGTCCACCAGGGCCAGCGCGAGCTCGTGGCGACACGGCGACCTGCGCAGGCAGTCCACGGCCTGGGCCAGCTTGGGCAGCACCTCGTGCTCCTCGGCCACCCGCGCGTACCGCCGCAGGGCTTCGCCCAGGGCGGTGTCGGTGCCGAAGACGGCGGCGTGCCGCACGGCCCTGTCCGCCAGCGTCCGCGCCCGCTCGGGCTCCTCGGGCGCGAGGGCCAACGCCAGGTCGAGGGCCCAGGGCGCCCAGAGGGTGTTGTTGCGGCCGCGCTCCTCCAGCCGCCGCCCGACGGCCTCCAGCTCGGCGACGGCCTCCTTGCGCCGCCCCTCCGCCAGCAGCAGCCGGCCGACGACGCTGGGCGCGTCCGGCATGACCATCGCCTGCGGGTAGGGCGGGCCGAAGGAGTACTTGTCGGCGATGCTCCGGGCCTCCTCCACCCGACCGCGGGCGAGCAGCGTGTCGACCAGCATGCAGGTGCCGTCCCACTGGATGGGCAGTCCGGGGCCGAGCCGGTCGGCCAGCCGCAGCCCCTGCCGCAGGAAGCCCTCCGCCACGTCGAGCCTGCCGCGCCGCAGATGGACCAGGCCCAGGAACTCATGGGCGAAGGCCAGGTGGGCACCGCGCCAGCCGGAGATCTCGAAGGACCGCACGGCCTCGGTGAAGAGCTCCTCCGCCTGGTCGAGCCGGTCGGTGAAGACGCAGGTGATGGCGATCATGCTGGGGATCTCGAAGCCCCACTCCTTGTTGGTCCACGACATGCCCGCGGGGAGCCGGCCGTTCTCCAGGATGCGGTCGAGGATCGCGGTCGCGTCCATGGCGTCCTCGCCGCGGAGCATCGCGTCGAAGGCACGCAGGGTCAGCATCGCCCGTTCGCCGTCGTCCCGGCCCCGCATGGGCCCGGCGATCTCGGCCAGCAGCCGGGACCGCTCGTGCGCGCCCTCCTCCTCCATCTGGATGCCCCGCCACATGAAGTGCGCGAACTGCAGCCGCATGCGGTCCTGCCCCTCGGGGGTGACCGCCGCCTGCTCGGCCACCACCCGGGCGGCCTCCTCCAGCTGGCTGTTGTGGGCGTAGGCCTGCGCGAGCCGGAAGGTGGCGTCGGCCCGCAGCTCCTCGGGCAGACCGGGCAGCTCCAGTGCCGACCGCAGGTGGTTGATGGTGGTGGGCGGTGACGTGAGCAGGGCCGAGCAGCCGAGCTCGAAGAGGACGGCGGGCCGGTCGTCCGGGGACGGCGGCTCGGCGAGCGCACGCTCAAGACAGCGGTTGGCCGCCTCGGGCGCGCCGACGGCGAGGTGTTCGCGGGCCGCCTCGCGCAGCGACGCGACGAGCTCGGCGTCCCCGTCGGGGTGGACCTCCAGCAGGTGCCGTGAGGCGGCGGCGGCGCCGAGCCCGGCGTTGGTCAGCGCCCAGGCCGCGAGGCCGTGCATGGCGGTGCGGGTGGCGGGCGGGACGGCCTGGTAGACGGCCGTGGCGATCAGCGGGTGGACGAACTCCAGCTGCTCGACGCCGGTCAGGATGCGGGCCTCACGCAGCCGGTCCGCGCAGTCCTCGGCCTCGGCCGGGCTCATCCCGGCGAGCATCGCGGCCCGGCGGGGCGAGATCTCCGTGCCCAGCACGGAGGCCGCCCAGGCGAAGCGGGTGGCGGACGTGCCCAGCCGCTCCAGCCGGGTCACCAGGCCGCTGCCCCGGGCCGTGGCGCCCAGTTCGCGCAGCAGCACCGCCGACTCCTCGGCCGGCTTCAGCCCCCGGTCGCACGCCTTGGCGATCAGCTCGGTCGTCTCGTAGGGGTTGCCGCCGGTCACCGCCCAGACCTCGCGGCAGAACGGGTCGTCGGCCTCCTCGCCCAGGGCGACGCGGACGAGTTCGGCCACCGCGCGCGGCGTGAGGGCGTGGAGGACGACCGGGCGGTGGCCGCGGCCGGCGACCAGCTCCTGGAAGGAGGGCGTGTGGGAGGGGAGTTCATGGGGCCGGTAGGCGACGGCCATCAGCAGCGGCAGCTCGTCCACCCGCACCGCGAACGCCGACAGCCAGGCCAGCGATTCGGGGTCGGCCCAGTGCGCGTCGTCGACGACCATGAGCAACGGGGCGCGGGTCAGCGCCATTTGCGTGACGAGCCAGTCGATGCCGTCGAGCACGCCCTGGGGGTCGGCGGGCGGTCCGGTGGGCGGTGCGATGCCGAGGGCCGGGCCCGCGATGTCGAACCAGCGGCCGAGCAGCTCCTCGCGCTCCTGCGGCTTCATGGCGGCGAGCGCGGGCTGCATCAGCTGCCGGACGATGTGGAAGGGGACGCTCTCCGCCGACGCGCTGCCCCGGGCGTGGAGCACGGTGCAGTGCTCGTGCCCGGCGGCCATCAGGCGCAGCTCGCCGAGCAGGGCCGTCTTCCCCGCTCCCGCGTCCCCGCTGAGCAGCAGCAGACCGCCCTGGGGCGGGTCCCCCTGGGCGACCCGGTCGCACAGGCCCTCCAGGGCCTGCCGCGCCTCGGCGATCTCCTGCTCCCGCTCGAACAGGGCGTTGTGCGGGCGTCGTTCACGCTGGTGCCCCGTCATAAGACTGTCTCCCTACGAGTGTGGTGCAGCGAGCCTAGACCCGTCGGCCACCGTTGGGGACAGGGTTCCACCAGCCGAACCACCCGGGAGCGTGACCCCACCAACGAATCGAACACTCAACCCTGTTATCAAAGATTCATTCGACGGTCGCGGTACGGGGTCATTGTGAACCCTTTCGAATTCGCCTGTCAGCCCATTCCGCGAATATGACAACTTCACGTCGTCACACCGCGCGGCCCGCTACGCTCCATGTCGCGCAGCGGGTTGCGGCAGCCGCGGCACGCCGCTGTCCGCTGACGCGCTGCGCGGCCGGACGAGACCGCCGCGCGATATTCCCGGCAGGGCGGCGTCCCTCGGCGTCCCTCCTTTTCTCCCTGCCACAGGCACATCATTTCCCAGGAGCTCGAGGACCTCGATGGCTGGTACTGGATCGTCACAGCAAGGCAGGCGGACCGCCTCCTCCCTCATATGGCTGGTGCCTCCCGTCATGCTCGCGGTCTGTACGGCCGCCGCGGCCTTTCTCACACCCGCCGCGGCCCGCGAACCGGCCCTCTGGTGCGGTTCGGCGGCGACCGTGGCCGTCGCCCTCACCTCCTCCGAGACGGCGCGCCGGGGCCGGGCCCTCGACGGGCTCCGCCGGCGGCTCCGTGAGCAGGAGGCCGTCCTGCGCCACCGGCTCGTCCAGCAGGAGGTGGAGACCCAGCGACTGGCGCGGGAGCTGCTGCCCCGGGCGATCCGGATGCTGCAGCAGGGCGCCCCGACGGAGGACGTGCTCCGCCGGGTCACCCCCCACGGCTCGCTCGACCCCTCGTTCGTGGCCGCGCACCGCGCGGTCCTCCGCTCGGTGCTGGAGGCCGTGCAGGCCGAGGAGGGGCTGCGCGACTCCGCGCACCGCGCGTTCGTCAACATCGCCCGGCGCGTTCAGGCGATCGTGCACCAGCAGGCCACCGACCTGCGCGAGATGGAGGACCGGCACGGCGCCAACCCCGAGGTCTTCGGCGACCTGCTGCACCTGGACCACGAGACCGCGCTGGTCGGCCGCCTCGCCGACAGCATCGCGGTGCTGGGCGGTTCCCGCCCCGGCCGTCAGTGGAAGAACCCGGTGCCGCTGTACAACGTCCTGCGCGGCGCGATGTCGAGGATCATGGACTACCGCCGGGTGGACCTCCACTCGGTGGCGGACGTGGCCGTGGTGGGCCCCGGGGTGGAGCCGCTCATCCACGCCCTGGCCGAGCTGCTCGACAACGCCACCCGCTACTCCCCGCCGCAGACCCGCGTCCACCTGACCGCCGTGGAGGTGCAGTCGGGGGTGGCGGTGGAGATCGAGGACGCCGGCGTCGGCCTCACCGACGAGGCCCGGCGGCGCGCCGAGGCCGTGCTGGAGGTCGCCGACCGCGGACTCGACCTCAACGACCTCGGCGAGACCCCGCGGCTCGGCCTCGCGGTCGTCAGCCGGCTGGCCCGCACCTACGCCTTCCGGGTGTCGCTGCGGCCCTCGGCGTACGGCGGGGTGCGCGCGGTACTGATCGTGCCGGAGAACCTCACCACCCCGAGCGCCACACCGGGCGGCGAGATCGCCCGGGCGGCCACCCTGCCGCCGCCCAAGGTCAGGAAGAAGCCGGGCCGGCCGCTTCCGGACCTGCCGTTCGACGCCCAGGCGACCGCCGCTCCCGGCTCCGGCGGCCTCCCGCAGCGCCGCCGGCGGGCCCCGGGGATGGCCGCGCGCGGCGTACGGGCCGCGGCGTCCCCGGCCGCCCCCCGTCGTCAACCGGCCGCCGAGCCTCCCCCGCAGCCGGGCATGTGGCTGGCCGCCTTCACCAGTGCCGTCAACGGCGAGGCCCGACCGGTGGATGCGGTGGGGCCGGACAGTGATGAATCGTCAGACGAGAAAGAGTAGCCATAGTGACGCAGCCGCGGTTCAACATGGACTGGATGCTCAAGGACCTGGCAACCAGCGTCCCTCAGACGCGCCACGTGATCGTGCTGTCCTCGGACGGCCTGCGCATGGCTCAGCACGGTTCGGACACGGACGCCGCGGATCGCCTGGCGGCCGCCTGCGCCGGACTGCAGAGCCTGTCCACGGCGGTGGCCGCCGAATTCCCCAACGGCGACGGCAAGATGCGCCTCGTCGTGATCGAGGTCGACGGCGGCTTCTTCTATCTGATGGCGGCCGGCGCGGGCGCGTACCTGGCGGTGCTCGCCGACGACGACGTCGACGCCGGTCTGATGGGGCAGCGGATGCGTGACCTGGTGGCCCGCATCGGCGAGCATCTCACCAGTCCGCCGCGCGTCAGCGGGCCGGTGGCATGAGCAAAGCCGGAAAAGCGTGGGACCCCGGCAATCCGGACCGGTTGTACATCATCACCAGCGGCCGCAGCCGTTCCGGCAAGCGGACCAGGCTCGATCTGGTGACGCTGGTCGTCGCCCGGGCCGACCCCGACCCCGCTCTCCAGCCGGAGCACGCCGCCATCGTGCGGATGTGCGACTACCCGCTCTCGATCGCCGAGATATCCGCTTATCTCACCTTACCCGTCAGTACCGTGACCGTCCTGGTCACCGACCTGCTCAAGGAAGACCAGGTGGAAGCCAGGCCCCCCGTACCGGTCGCCGCACTGCCCAACGTCGAACTCCTGGAGGCGGTGATGCATGGACTACAAAACCTCTGAGTCGTACGCCGGCCCCAGGAGGGAGGACATCCTCCCCTCCTCGGCCGCGGCGGCCGTCAAAGTGGTGATCGTCGGCGGATTCGGGGTCGGCAAGACGACCCTGGTGGGCACGGTGAGCGAGATCAGGCCGCTGACCACCGAGGAGACGATGACCCAGGCCGGTGTCGGGGTGGACGACCTCGCCGGCATCGAGCACAAGATCGAGACCACCGTGGCCATGGACTTCGGCCGGATCAGCATCAACGAACAGCTGGTGCTGTATCTGTTCGGCACTCCGGGCCAGGAGCGCTTCTGGTTCCTGTGGGACGGCCTCTTCGAGGGCGCCCTGGGCGCGGTCGTCCTGCTCGACACCCGCCGCCTGGAGGTGAGTTACGACGTGATCGGCCTTCTGGAGGAGCGCGGCGTGCCGTTCGTGGTCGCCGTCAACACCTTCCCGGGGTCGCCGGTCCACCCCATGGCGGAGCTGCGCTCCGCCATGGACCTCCCCGAGTCGGTCCCCATGTTCACCTGCGACGCGCGGGACCGCGTCTCCTGCCGGGACACGCTCATGGCGCTCATGCGCTACCTCTACCACCTCACGAACGAGATCTCGGAGCCACAGTGACCCCACCCCACGAGCCCTCACCGGCGGACTCCACCCTCGCCGCTCCCCCGCCGCAGTGCCCGGCCCACGCCTACGGCCCGGGAGGCGTCGCCCGGCTGTACGGTCCGACCGCCGAGGCCGACCCGATGGGGCTCTACGAGCAGCTGCGCGACCGGCACGGCGCCGTGGCGCCGGTGCTCCTCCACGGCGACCTGCCGGCCTGGCTGGTCCTGGGGTACCGCGAGAACCTCGACGTCGCCCGTACCCCCACGCGCTTCTCGCGCGACTCCCGCAACTGGCGCGACATGCGCGAGGGCAGGCTGCCCCTCGACCACCCCCTGGCGCCGATCTCCACCTGGCAGCCCATCTGCGCGTTCGCCGACGGCCAGGTCCACGAGCGGTGGCGCGGTGCCATCAACGACTCCCTCGGCCGCTTCGACCGGCGCGGGGTCCGGCGGCACATCACCCGCTTCGCCAACCAGCTCGTCGACTCCTTCTGTCTGCGGGGCGGCACGGACCTGGTGCACGAGTTCGCCGAGCCGCTGCCCATGCTGGTGATGACCCAGCTGCTGGGCATGCCGGAGGAGTACGGCCCCCGGCTGGTCACGGCGGCCCGCGACATGATCAAGGGCACCGAGACCGCCGTGGCCAGCAACGAGTACGTGCAGGAGGCCCTGCGCAAGCTCGTCGCCCGCAAGCGCACCGACCCCGGCCCCGACCTCACCAGCTGGCTGCTGGAGCACGCGGCCGAGCTGACCGACGACGAGGTGCAGCAGCATCTGCGGCTGGTGCTCATCGCCGCGTTCGAGACCACCGCCAACCTGATCGCGAACACGCTGCGGATGCTGCTGACCGACCCCCGGTGCCGCGCCAATCTGGCCGGCGGGCACATGACGCTGCCCGACGCGGTCGAGCAGGTCCTCTGGGACGAGCCTCCCTTCACCACCATCCTGGGCCGCTGGGCGACCCAGGACACCGAACTGGCCGGCCACAAGATCAAGGCCGGGGACGTCCTGGTGCTGGGGCTGGCGGCGGCCAACGTCGACACCGCCGTGCGGCCCGACCCGACCGCCCCCGTCCACGGCAACCGGTCCCACCTCGCCTTCAGCGGCGGGGCCCACGAGTGCCCCGGCCAGGACATCGGCCGGGCCATCGCGGACACCGGCATCGAGGCGCTGCTGAACCGGCTGCCCGACGTCCAGCTGGCCGTCGCCGAGGACGAGCTGTCCTGGATCTCCTCCCTGATGTCACGTCATCTCGTCGACCTGCCGGTCAAGTTCACCGCCGCACAGCCGCTGCCGCCCGAGAAGGACGAGCCGGACACGACCGCGGAGACGGATCACCCGGCCGACCGGCCCGCGCCGCCCGAGCAGCCCACCGCGATCCCGGCACCGCCGGTCCGCGCCTCCGGCACCCGCGCCTCGTGGTGGTCGTCGCTGACCCGGTGGCTGCGGCGCCGCTGAGCGGTGGCGTCGAGCTGGTCCCACCACCAGGCCGCGGACGCGATGGGCAGCGGCCGGGTGTCGGGGTCGCTGGGGGTGTCCCGCCAGGTGATGCCGTAGGTCGCTCCCGGGACCGGACGGTCGTACCGGTTCCGGGGGCTGGCGTAGCGCGGCGCGGCGTTCATCCAGCGGATGCAGCCGGAGATGTAGTGGCCCAGCGCCTCCAGGTAGCGCAGCAGCTCCGGGTCGGCCCCGCGGGCGATCTGCTCGCGCAGCCGGAGGAAGAGCGTCATGGCGCGGTCCCTTATGGCGAGGGCGTCGCGCAGCGCCCGCTCCGGGGAACTGCCGTCGTGGTGGACGAGGACGTTGACGATGTTCTGGTCCGTGGTCTCCTGGCTGTCCTCCTTGGCGTAGGAGAACAGGTCGTTGTCGCAGCTGACGATGAAGCCGGCGGCGTCGGTGAGGGCCTGGACGGGGGCGGAGAAGAGCGCGTCGTCCGGGATGTCGAGGCCGTTCGCGATCTCGCTCCAGGCCAGGGAGAAGCGTGTGCCGTTGATGGACGGCCGGAGCGCGACGTAGTCGGAGAGCGTGGGCATCACCCGGCGCTCGATGTTGCTGACCTGCCAGGCGGCGCCGAGCAGCCAGTCCCGCAGACCCTCGGTGACGCGCCGGAGCTGGACGGGGGTGGCCAGGGCGCGGGTCCGGGCGGCGAGGCCCTCCAGGGCCGCGTCGAACGGAGTGTCGCCGAGCATGGCCGATCCCGGCGCCTCCAGGCAGCGGGAGATCCGGGCGTTGAGGTCGACGATGGCGGCGGTACGGATGTCGGCGCTGCCGGTGTCGTGCCACAGGTCGTCGAGGGCGAAGGCCCAGTGGTTCCACGCTATGAACAGCAGCAGCGGCTCGTCCTCCCCGTAGGGGATGATCCGGCAGCTGAAGTCGGTGCTGTGGGTGGCGATACTCCAGGCCCGGTCGGTCTCGTCGCGGAAGATGCCGGTGGAGTCCAGCCACGCGATCGTCCGTCGCTCCAGCTCCTCCACCCGCGGGTGGACGGCCGATTCGATCGGGCAGTAGAACGGGGGCAGCCGCCAGCCGATCGCGGAGGCGCGCACCGTATC
Organism: Streptomyces sp. NPDC044063; assembly: GCF_056434285.1. NCBI lineage: Bacteria > Bacillati > Actinomycetota > Actinomycetes > Kitasatosporales > Streptomycetaceae > Streptomyces > Streptomyces sp. NPDC044063. The sequence continues at coordinate 6,778 of NZ_JBWKFM010000005.1, read as the reverse complement.
GCTCACGTCGTCGTCCTTCATGTCACCGCCCCTCGAGGCGGAAGAGGAGCTGCCGGGTCTCGACGGCGTGGTCGCGCCACACACGGAAGAGCTTGCCGTGGGCGACGGCCGACTCCAGCAGCCGGTCGGTGGAGATGGGGGACGTGGTCCCGCCGTGCTCCAGGTGGTCGAGCTCGGCCGTGGTCCAGGCCATGGACTGCACCCAGAACTCCGCCACCCGGTCGGTGAGGTCCTCGTCCTGTTCCAGGACGAAGCCGGCGGCGTTGGCGGCGGCGATGTACTCGGGCAGGGTGCCCAGGCGGGTCTTGTAGTAGCCGTCGATGAACGACGTCCACTCGGGGCGGCACAGGAAGTGCTCCTGGATGCCGAACCAGCCGCCCGGCTTGAGGGCCTTGGCCACCACCGAGAACAGCCGCTCGCGGTCCATGTACCCGGAGCTCTCGATGGCGACGGCCGCGTCGTAGGTCCGTTCCTCGCGCAGGTCGTGGATGTCGCCGAGGACCGGGGTGACGAGGTCCTCGGCGCCGGCCTGGCGGACCAGGTCGGCCATCACGGGGACGTGCTTGGCGGTGACGGTGATGGCGGTGACCGAGCAGCCGAACTCCTGGGCCCAGTAGATGGATCCGCCGCCGAGCCCGCAGCCGATGTCGAAGAGCTGGGCCGGGGGGTTCCCGGCCACCCGCCAGGTCGTCGCGGCGTGGGCGAGTGCGGCCTCCTGGGACTCGAACAGGCGGCGGCGCAGCATGCTCTGGGAGACCGTGGTGTTGGGCGCGGACCCTGGCTCGAAGAGTCCCACGTGGAAGTGCACCCGTGGCCCGGGGCCGTATTTATGGAGGATGTCGGCGGTCTTCCGGGAGTAGTACGAGGGCACCTGCGTCTCATCACGCACCACGTCAGCAGCAGCAGTCACTTCAGCAACGCAATTGTCCATGGGTTCCCTCCGGGACACGGCGACGTACGACCAGCGTTCCTGTCCAGATTTGCCCGGTACCTGCCCACGGGGCGTCAGCGATAACCCACGGTACGTACCGGCATGGGCCTTTCTGACATGCACGGCCTAGATCGGTTGACTTCACTTTAGATCAAAACAAGTCATTTTTGCCTTACTTGAAGACCAGAAAGACTGAAAATTGCGCGCCGTTGTCGGGGTTTTGGCCTCACGGCAGACGATATTCCGGCCGCTCGCCACATGGCCGGATCCGGCTCACGGGCCTGGTGTGCGGACGATCGACGGGGGCGCTGGGCATGTGCCATTCGCGCCCCCTGACAAGGCGTCACCGCGTGTCGCACGGGCCTCCCCCTGCGCCCGGCCCCCTCCCTGGCGCACACTGGTGACCTGCCGGAACGAGGGAGGCGCGGATGGCGGTGACTGCGGGACGGCGAGGGCGACTTCTCGCCTCGCCCTGGTGGCGGGGGGCCGCCGCGGTCCTCGCGGGCGCGCTGCCCGCCCTGACCTTTCCGGCCCCCTCCCTGTGGTGGCTGGGGTACGTGGCGCTCGTGCCCTGGCTGCTCCTGCTGCGTTCGGCCGTCACCGCGCGCCACGCCGCCCGCCTGGGCTGGCTGGGCGGCGCCGGCTTCCTGCTGGCGGTGCACCACTGGCTGCTGCCGAGTCTGCATGTCTTCATTCTCGTACTGGCCGGTCTGCTGGGCTTGTTGTGGGTCCCGTGGGGGCTGCTCGCCCACCGGCTGCTGGGCGGTTCGCCCGGCCCCGGGCGGGTGGCCGCGGCGCTCGTGGTGCTGCCGTCCGGCTGGCTGCTGGCCGAACTCGTCCGGTCCTGGGAGTACTTGGGCGGACCGTGGGGGCTGCTGGGCGCCGGGCAGTGGCAGGTGGCGCCCGCGCTGCGGCTGGCCTCGGTGGGCGGGGTGTGGCTCGTCGGCTTCCTCCTGGTGGCCGTCAACGTGGCGCTGGCCGCGCTGGTTTCGGCGCCCCGGGCCCGTAGGACGGCCCTGCTCGGCCTGATCGGCTGCGGCGTCGTGGTCGGCTGGGTGTGGGCCTGGGCGCCCGTGCCGGAGCCGGCGGGCACGGCGCGCGTCGCGATCGTCCAGCCCGGCGTGGTGGGCGGGCGGGACAGCGTGCGGCGCCGCTTCGACAAGGAGGAGGAGCTCACCCGGACCCTGGCCGGGCACCGGCTGGACCTGGTGGTCTGGGGCGAGAGCAGCGTCGGCCAGGACCTGGGCGACCGGCCCGATCTCCGGGAGCGGCTGGCCGAGCTGTCCCGTACGGTCGGCGCCGACCTGCTGGTGAACGTCGACGCCCGGCGCTCGGACCGGCCGGGCATCTTCAAGAGCTCGGTGCTCGTGGGGCCGGACGGGCCGACCGGTCAGCGGTACGACAAGATGCGGCTGGTCCCCTTCGGCGAGTACGTCCCGGCCCGCTCGCTGCTGGGCTGGGCCACCTCCGTGGGGAAGGCGGCCACCGAGGACCGCCGGCGCGGCGACGGGCCGGTGGTGATGCGGCTGCCGGAGGCCTACGGAGCGCTGCGGATCGGCCCGCTGGTGTGCTTCGAGTCGGCGTTCCCCGACATGAGCCGGCGGCTGGCGCGCGACGGCGCCCAGCTGCTCGTCGCCCAGTCGGCCACCTCCACCTTCCAGCACAGCTGGGCCCCGGCGCAGCACGCCTCGCTCGCCTCGCTGCGCGCGGCGGAGACCTGGCGGCCGGTGGTGCACGCGACGCTGACCGGCGTCAGCACGGTGGTGGACGCCCACGGCCGCCGGGTCGGCGAGCGGATCGGCACCGACCGCGCCGCGGCGGCCGTGTACGAGGTGCCGCTGGCGCGCGGCACCAGCCCGTACGTCCGGCTCGGTGACTGGGTGGTGTACGCGGCCCTGGCGGTGCTGGCCGCCTACGGCGCGGCCGAGGGGCTGGGCGTCGTCCGGCGGCGCCGCCTCAGGAGGCCTGCTCCTGGACGAGGGTGACGATCCGCTCGCACAGCTCGTGGGTGCGCAGTGCGTCCTCGGCGTCGACCGGCCGGCCGGCCCGGACGTCGTCGAGGAAGGCGTGGACGGCCTGCTCGATGCCCCGCTGGCGGGCGACGGGGACCCAGTCGCCGCGGCGGCGGACGGTGGGCTGCCCCTTGTGGTCGATCACCTCGGCCAGATTGACGACCTGCCGCTTGGAGTCCTGCCCGGAGACCTCCAGGATCTCCTCGTTGGAGCCGCTCATGCGGTTCATGGTGCCGATGGCGGTGAATCCGTCGCCGGCGAGCTGGAGCACGACGTGATGGACGAGGCCGTCGCGCACCCGCGCCCGGACACCGACGTGGTCGACGGGGCCGGGGACGAGGAAGCGCAGGGTGTCGACGACGTGGATGAAGTCGTCGAAGACCAGGCTGCGCGGCGCCTCGGGGAGGCCGATCCGGTTCTTCTGCATGAGGATCAGGTCGCGCGGGTGCTCACGGCACTGGACGTAGCCGGGCGCGTGGCGGCGGTTGAAGCCGACGGCCAGCGGGACGTTCCGCTCCCGGGCCAGACGGACCAGGTGCTCGCTCCGGTCGTAGGAGTCGGCGAGGGGCTTGTCGACGTAGACCGGGACGCCCGCCTCCAGCAGCCGGGTGACGATCCGGGGGTGGGCCGCGGTGGGGGCGTGCACGAACGCCGCGTCGATGCCGGCCGCGAGCAGCGAGTCGAGGTCGGTGTGGCGCTGGGCGCCGGGGACGCGGTAGGTGTCCCCGACCCGGTGGAGGGTGGCGGGCGTACGGGTGTGGAGGTGCGGCTCGAGCTCCGGGTGGGCGGCGAGCACGGGCAGGTAGGCCTTCTGCGCGATGTCGCCCAGTCCGATGCAGCCGACCTTCACTGTGCCTCCTGTGAATGATGAGTCACGGGTTCCGTTGACGCAGCATACGTGGGCACGGGTGGCCGCCAGTCGGCTATGCCGTCGAAGCCGCGCAGCAGGAGCCGCGGGGCGAGGCGGCCGGCGGTGGCGATCCCGAGGTCGCGCAGGGCCACGGCGGGGGTGCCGGAGAGGAGGGCCATCCGGGCGGCCCGGGCCGACCGGCGCACGATCGCCGTGGTCCGGGGCAGCCGGTCGCGGGTGTAGGCGGCCAGGGCGGCCCCGGGGTCCGGCAGGCCGGGATCCGCGTGATGGGCGAGCACGACGGCGTCCTCGACGGCCTGGTTGCCGCCCTGGCCGAGGGTGGGGGCCATGGCGTGCGCGGCGTCGCCGACGAGCACGGTCCGCCCGCGGTGGTGGGCGGGCAGCGGCAGGGTCATGGCGTACACGTCATGGCGCAGGACGTCGCCGGGGGTGATCGCGGCGAGGACGGCGGGGACGGGGGCGTGCCAGGTGCCGAAGCGGCGCAGCAGTTCGGACCTCTCGTCGTCGGGCGCCCGGTCGCCCGCCGGGGCGAGGGCGGCCGCGTAGGCGTAGATCCGCCCGTCCTTCAGCGGCTGGGTGCCCCACAACCGGCCGTCGCCCCAGGTCTCGTGGGGCGCGAAGGGCCGGTCGGGGGCGGGGATGACGACGCGCCAGGTGGTGAAGCCGGTGTAGGCGGGGCCGGGGTGGGCGGGGAAGAGAGTGCGGCGCACGGCGGAGCGGATGCCGTCGGCGCCGATGACGAGGTCGGCCTCCAGATCGCCGTCGGGCGTGCCGACGACGGCGGGGCGGTCGGTGGCGCCGGGGTCGGCCAGGAACGCGGCGTTCCCGGTGCGGACGGCGCCCTCGGGGAGGTGGGAGGCGAGCAGTCCGGCGAGGGTGGCGCGGTGGAGGAGGACCAGGGGGCCGCCGAAGCGCCGGGCCGCGGCCGCGCTGTTCGTCCGGGAGAGCCAGCGGCCGCCCGGCGTCCGCACCCCGCCGTCACCCTGCCAGGCGGCCAGGGCGCGGACGTCGTCGCCGAGCCCGATCACATCCAGGGCGCGCTGGGCGTTGGGGGCGAGGGAGATGCCGGCCCCGACCGGTTCGAGGGAGGCCGCGCGTTCGAGGACGGTGACCCGCCAGCCCCGGCGGTGGAGGGCGAGGGCCGCGGTGAGTCCCCCGATTCCGGCGCCGACGACGACGGCGTGCGGCTGTGCCATGACTCCTCCTCGTAACTACAGGTGTAGTGAGAGATTACTACGCCCGTAGTGCAGCGGCTAGGTTGGCTCCATGACCACGGAACGCCCCTCCCCGCCCCCGGGCACCTCCCGCACCCGGCTCATCGCCGACACCGCCCTCGCCCTCCTCGCCGAGCGCGGCATGCGCGGGCTGACCCACCGCGCCGTGGACGAGGCCGCCGGCCTGCCCCCGGGCTCGACGTCCAACCGCGCGCGCACCCGCGCCGCCCTGCTGGAGACGGCGGTCCGGAGGCTGGCCGAACGCGAGGCGGCGGTGCTGGGGCCCCGGGAGATGCCCGACCCCGCGGCCGGCCTCGACGCGCTGGCCGGAGCGCTCGCGCGCGCCCTGCACCGGTCGCTGACCGGGCAGCGCGAACTCCTGCTCGCGCGCTACGAGCTGGCGCTGGAGGCGGCCCGGCGGCCGGGGCTGCGGGAGATCTACGACGCGACGGGCCGGGGCTTCTTCCGCGAACCGGTGGTCGCGCTGATGACCGCGGCGGGCTCGGCCGACCCGGAGCGCCACGCCCTGTCCCTCATCGCCTGGTGCGAGGGGCTGATGTTCTCCTGCGCCGCCGGGTCGTACCACGCGGAGGTGCCGGACGAGGACCAGCTGCGCGCCGGGATGACGGAGTTGCTGCGCGGCATGCTCGGGCGCGAACGCTGAGCGCTCCGCGGGAAGTCCGGTGAGCCGGCCGCGGATGTGTCGTGGCCGGTCGCGCCCGCGCCCCTTTGGCGCTGCCGAACCGCACCGGACGTCGCCAAGCCCGCCTGGGCGCCGGAGCGGTGGGGCGCGGGGCGGCGTGCGGGGCGGGTCGTGATCCTGGGCCACTCCCCCGGGGAGTTCACAACCGCCCGCGCCCGCGTGCAGGGTTGGGCGGGTGCAGCGAATGCCCGCGGCGGCGGTCCTGGTGGCGGTGGCGATGTCGGCCGCCGCCGGCTGTGTCTCCGTCTCCCCCTCCACCGACGGGTCCGGACCCCACCGCCTCGCGCGCTCCTCCGCGCCGGAGAACGGCCCCGCGCCCGACCGCGAGTCCCTGGTCACCGTCGGCGGCGGGACGGCGCGCGGCCCCGCCGGCGATCCCTCGTCGTCCGCCCCGCCGCCGCTCCTCGGACCGCCGGCGGACCCGGACCGGCCGCTCCCCTGGGGTCTGCCCTGGCTCCCCGGTCGCCCCCCGGACCATGACCACGAACCCGGGCCGCTCCTGCCCCCGTCCCTGCCCGCCCCGGCGCCGCCCGGCCCCGGCGGGCCCGCCCGGTGGACCGGGGAGCCGGCCGGCCCCCCGCGCTCCGCCGCTCCCCCGCCCTCCCGGCCGGCCCCGGACTCCCGGGAGGCCCCCGCCCCCGCCGCCCCTCGGCAGCCGCCACCGGAATCCCGGCGCGAGGAACCACGCCCCGCGCCCCCCGAGCGCCACGAACCCCCGGCGCGGGAGAACCACCGCCCGGAGGAACGGCGTCCGGAGGCCCCCCACCAGGAGGCCCCGGCGCCCGCCCCCGCCGCCCCCGACCGGCCGGGCACCAAGGGCCGCACCGTCTGCTCCCTCGGCGACAGCTACGGCAAGTGGCAGAAGGACGGGGACGCGTCGCGGATCTGCCACCAGGTCTACGACCACTAGCTCTCCGGCGAGCAGAGCGCCCTGCAGGGAAAAGGGCGCGGGGGGGGGGGGGGGGGGGGGGGGGGGGGGGGGGGGGGGGGGGGGGGGGGGGGGTGGGGGGGGGGGGGGGGGGGGGGGGGGGGGGGGGGGTTTTGGGG